>NZ_JAVTWC010000125.1:0-151962 GCF_032229445.1 Tahibacter sp. | reverse complement strand
CGCGGCGCGCGCGCGCGCAATTGCGTGCGCAGCGACTCGTTCGCCGCCGTGTCGTCGAGCAGATGCACCGCAGCGGCGATGTAGCCGTCCTCATCAACGGCAATACCGTGTGGCAGATCGAGCAAACGCAGCATGCCTGCGGTTTGGCGCGACCGCAGGAACTCGCCTTCCCAGGTCACCACCGGAGCACCGACATGGCAGGTGTCCAGACTGGTCGCACCGCCGCAGAACCATGGCGTGTCGAGGATCAGGTCGGCGGCGGCCACCTGATCCAGGTAGTCCGCGTAGTGCGTACGCGGCCGCAGCTGCAGATGGCGCTGCGGATCCAGTCCATTGGCCGCGAACGCCGCGCCGACCCGCGCAAGAAAACGCCGCTCCAGCGGCTGCACGCCCGCTGGCCCGGTAAAGAGACCGATGCAGGCGCCGGTTTCGCGCGCGAGCCGTGCGAGCGTGACATCGAAGGAGGGAATCAGCTTGGTCAGGCTCTGCAGGCACAACAGCTGGGGCGGCTTACCCGATGCGCGCGGAGTCCAGCGCGAGCGGGCCTGCAGCGATGGCTGCCGCGGCAGCGCGCCGAGACCGGGTAAGCGCAGCAATGGTTCGTGATAGTGGGTATCGGCTTGCGGCGATTCCAGTGCCGCGCTGCTCAGGAATCCGCTGAAGCCATCGAGGCCGCTGCTGACCGGATGGCCGTAGGCGAGATATTGGCGCGGCGCCAGCGGCAGCGCGGCCAGCACATGCATCGCCGGATCCATGCCGACGTCGAGCAGCACGACGACATCGAGCGCGGCAGCGCGAATCTGCGCGGCCACGGCTAGCGGTGCGAGCGGCACGTGACGGTACTGCTCGACGCTGCGCGCAATCCGCGCCGTGGTGCCGTCGCTGATGTTGCCGCAGTGAAACGCCCAGCGCTCGAATCGCTGTGGGTCGAGTTCTTCGAGCCAGCGGCCGAAATACCGCGTGATGGTGTGTTCGCGCAGCTCTGCGCTGACGAAGCCCACGCGGATGCGGTCGACTACCGCGCGCGTCGCCGGCGGCTCGGCGAGTTCGCCGCCGGCCGCACAGACGATGCGCTGCACGAGTTCGCCAAAGCGGCGGCCGAGCGCGCGGTTGTCGCGTGGCTGGTAATGCAGCGGAAACGGCAGTACACGACCTATCGCGGCATGCGCCGACGCGATCTGTTCTGCCGTATCCAGGCGCAGTTCTGCATGGATACGTTCCAGTTGCACGCTGAAGCGCTCGCGCGCGGCATCGATCGCATCGTCGCTGCCCATCAGCGCAGGCAAGGCCAGTGCACCCAGCCAGTCTATGGTGCGCTGCTGCGTGTCCGGCATCACGGCAGCGCGGCGCAACGTGGAAACACCGGTATCGAAATCGCCCGCTTCGATCTGCGCCTGGCCGAGATCGGCGACAAGGCCGGCGCGCTGCGGAGTCAAGGCGACCGCGCGCTCGAGCGCAGGCAGCGCCGTAGCAAGGTCGCGACGCTGACGTGCCGCGCGCGCCAACGTACGCAACGCGGCCGCATGCACAGGATCGCGTCGCACCGCCGCCTGCGCCAGTTCCTGCGCGCCTGCGGCATCGCCGCCGGACAGCGCCAGATCGGCTGCGCCGACATAGAGGTCGATCTCGCCGGGCCGCAGCGCGATCAGCCGCTGCAGCAAGATCAATGCTGCCGCGTTGTCCCCGCCGCGCGCGAGCAGACCGGAAAAATTGCGCAATGCATCCGCATGACTCGGATCCAGTTCAAGCACGCGCCCGTAAGTGCCGGCCGCAGCACCGCGATCGCCGTCGATTTCCTGCAGGTAGGCCAGATGAAACAGCACCGCGACGTCGGCCGGCCAGCGCTGCGCTGCCGTCTGGAGCAGCTGCCGTGCGAGCTCTGCCTGTCCTGCCTGAAATGCGGTAACCGCGGTCTGCAGCCATAGACCTGGCTGCTGCGGCTGCCACTGCAGGCACTGCCGCAGCGGCGCCAGGGCCGCCGCGGCATCGTTGCGCTGCAGTGCTGACTGAGCCTGCTGCCAGGCCGCATCAAAGGCCGCGCGCGTACCGCTCATGCGTCCGGCAAGCGGCGCGGCAGGTGCTGCATCAGGCTGCCACCAGCAACGCGTTGACACGCCGTACAAAGCCGGCTGGATCGTCGAGCTGGGCGCCGTCCATGAGCTGGGCCTGTTCGAACAGTAGCTGGCTGAACTCACCCGCACGCGTCGGGTCGGCTTCGGCTTCGATGCGCTGGACCAGCACATGCTGCGGATTGATCTCGAGGATCGGCTTGCTGGCCGGCGCATCGTGCCCCGCTTCGCGCATCAGGCGCTGCATGTGCGAGGCCATGTCGTATTCGTCGAGTACCAGGCAGGACGGCGAGTCGGTCAGACGCTGGCTCACGCGCACATCGCGCACGCGCTCGCCGAGAAGCTCCTTGAGCTTGGCGATCACCGGCTCGGCGGCCTTGGCCGCGTCTTCACGCGCCTGCTTGTCGCCGCCGCCTTCGAGCGCGTCAAGATCGAGATCGCCCTTGGCCACGTTGCGCAGCTTCTTGCCACCGTATTCGCTGAGATAGCCGAGCATCCATTCATCGATGCGGTCGAACATCAGCAACACTTCCACATTGCGAGCGCGCAGCGCTTCGATCTGCGGGCTGCCCTTGGCCGCGCCGTAGCCGTCGGCGCTGATGTAGTAGATCGCTTCCTGGCCGACCGGCATGCGCGCGATGTAGTCGTCGAGCGAGACGGTGCGCGCCTGCCCTTCGGACGCGGTGGAGGCGAAGCGCAGCAGTTTCGCAATGCGCTCACGATTGGCGCCGTCTTCAGCGATGCCTTCCTTGAGCACGTTACCGAAGCTGTCTACGAAGGTCTGGAACTTTTCCTTGTCGTCGGCGGCGAGCTTTTCCAGCATGTCGAGCGTGCGCTTGACGCACGCGGCACGGATCTGCGCGACGAGGCGGTTGTCCTGCAGGATCTCACGACTCACGTTCAGCGGCAGGTCGTCCGAGTCGACCACGCCACGCATGAAACGCAGATAGGACGGCAGCAGCTGCTCGCTGGCGTCCATGATGAACACGCGGCGGATGTAGAGCTTGAGGCCCTTCCGCTCGTCGCGTCCGCTGAACATCGCGTCGAACGGCGGTTTGGACGGCAAATACAGAAGCAGGGTATAGCTCTGCGAACCTTCGACGCGGTTGTGCGTCCAGGTGGCCGCGTCGCTGAAATCGTGCGACAGCGACTTGTAGAAGCCCTGGTAGTCCTCGTCCTTGAGCTCGGACTTGGAGCGAGTCCACAGCGCCGCGGCGTGGTTGACGGTTTCAAACTCGTCGGTGGACTTGCCGTCCTTCTGCACTGGCAGGCGGATCGGGAAAGCGATGTGGTCGGAATACTTCGAGATCAGGTCGCGCAGCTTCCAGGCCCCGAGGAATTCGTTTTCGCCTTCCTTCAGGTGCAGGATGACGCTGGTGCCGCGCGGAGCTTCGATCGCGTCGATGGTGTATTCGCCGCTGCCGTCTGACTCCCAGCGCACGCCTTCGGCGGCCGGACTGCCGGCGCGACGCGTGATCAGGGTGACCTTGTCGGCGACGATGAATGCGGAATAGAAGCCGACACCGAACTGGCCGATGAGCTGGGTGTCCTTACGAGCGTCGCCGGACAGTGATTCGAGGAAGCGTCGCGTACCCGAGCGCGCGATAGTGCCGATGTTCTCGATGACTTCGTCGCGGCCCATGCCGATGCCATTGTCGCGCAGGGTCAACGTGCGCGCATCGGCGTCAAAATGGATATCGATACGAAGCTCCGCATCGCCTTCGGTCAGCGCCGGGTTGGCAAGCGCCTCGAAGCGCAGCTTGTCGCAGGCGTCCGACGCGTTGGAGATGAGTTCGCGCAGGAAGATTTCCTTGTGCGAATACAGCGAATGCGTGACCAGGTGCAATACCTGGGCGACTTCGGCCTCGAATTTGCGGGTTTGTGCAGTGGTCTCAGTCATGGTCTCTATCGTGTGTGAAGTGGACGTAGCCGCGTGTTTGGGGGCGCGGTCAGCAGTTTCAACGGCCAGGAAGGCCTAAATCCACAACGCAAAAAGCCGCCCGGGGGCGGCTTTTTGCTGATGACGCGGAGCAGACTACTCGGACTTCTCAGATTTCCCGGATTTGACAGGCTTGCCCAGGTCTTCCTGGATACGGGCAGCCTTGCCTTCCAGGCCGCGCAGGTAGTACAGCTTGGCGCCACGCACTTTGCCACGACGCTTGACCGACACCGAGTCGATCACTGCGCTGTGGGTCTGGAATACACGTTCCACGCCGGTGCCGTGGGAAATCTTGCGCACGGTGAAGGCGGAGTTGAGGCCGGCATTCTTCTTGGCAATGCAAACGCCCTCGTAAGCCTGCACGCGCTCGCGATTGCCTTCCTTGACCTTGACATTGACGACGACGGTATCGCCGGGGCCGAAATCCGGCAGGGAACGCTTGATCTGGGCGGCTTCGAACTGCTGAAGGAGGTTGCTCATGACACTCACCAATCTGGTCTGAATTATCTTTCCGGCGCCGGGCCGGCCCTTGGCTCTTGGTGCGGCGCAACCGTAGGCGGTTCCGCCGTACCGGCCGCGAGCCACTCGCGGCGAAATTCTTGCAGTAACTCGCGTGCCTGTTTGTCCAGCACAACCCGCGCGAGCAGATCGGGACGGCGCAACCAGGTCCGACCCAGCGATTGTTTCAGGCGCCAACGCCGGATCATCGCATGGTTTCCCGATTGCAGCACGGCGGGCACATCGCCCAGTTCGTGCTGCATCGGTCGCGTGTAGTGCGGGCAGTCGAGCAGTCCGTTCGAAAACGAATCCTGTTCGGCCGACGCCGCGTCGTTCAGCGCGCCTTGCTGTAGCCGGCCAACCGCATCGATCAGCACGGCCGCCGCCAACTCGCCACCGGACAGCACGTAGTCGCCGATGGATATTTCCTCGTCGACCTCATGCGCCAGCAAGCGCTCGTCCACCCCTTCGTAGCGACCGCAGAGCAGAATCAGTCGTTCCTGCCGCGCGAATTCCACTACTTTCGCCTGAGTCAGCCGCGTACCCTGCGGGCTCAGGTAGATCGTCCTTGCCGCTCCCGCTGCCGCCTGCCTTGCGGCAGCCAGCGCCGCACGCAGCGGCTGGATCAGCATCACCATCCCCGGACCGCCACCACAGGTGCGCCCATCGACAGTGCGGTAATTGTCAGTGGCGTAGTCGCGCGGATTCCACGCTTCGACGCCCAGCAGGCCGCGCTCCTGCGCCCGGCCGATGACACCGACCGCCGCGCATTGCCGCACAAACTCGGGGAACAGCGTGATGACGTCGATGCGCACCGCGCTGCCCTCGCTCAGAAATCCGGATCCCAGTCGACGACGATGCGCCGCGAATCCAGATCGACCTGCTTGATGTACTGCTCAAGTACGAACGGAATCATCCGCTCGCGCTCGCCGTCGCGAGCCACCAGCACATCGTTGGCTCCGGTCGCGAACAGATGTGAGACACGACCGAACGAAACGCCTTCCACGGTTACCACGTCCAGGCCTTCGAGATCGGTCCAGTAGTACTCGCCGTCTTTCGGCTTGGGCAGCGACGAACGCAGAACCCAGACTTCGGTACCGATCAGCGCCGCGGCCTGGTCACGGTCATCGACCCCAGGCAGCGTGGCCACCATGCCTTTGCCCTGTTCGCGCCCGCGGCACCCACGAATTTCCCGCTCGGCAACCGCGGATTTCAGAATCCATGGCTGATACCGGAATATCTGCAGGCGCGGGTCGGTCCAGGACTCGAGCTTTACCGCTCCAGTCGTTCCCGACACCCCGACTATCCGGCCGACGAGAACGCGGCGTTCGACTTCCGCGCTCATGCGTCGTGCCGCTTAGGCAGCCGCCGCAGCGACCTGCTTGGAAGCGCGTTTGAGCAACGCACGGACCTTTTCGGTCGGCTGCGCGCCCTTGGCGATCCATTCGTTCGCACGAGCGACATTGAGTTCCAGAGGAACTTCCTTGCCAGCGGCGATCGGGTTGAAGTAACCCAGGCGTTCGATGCTGCGGCCATCACGGGCATAGCGCTCGTCGGCAACCACGATGTGATAGAACGGACGCCCTTTGGCGCCGCCGCGGGACAGGCGAATCTTGACCATTGCTTGATCTTCTCTATGAGAATGGGCCAGTCGCGGACGCAACGAGCCCCAGGAAACGCGGCATTCTATGCGAAGGTCCGCGAAATTCAAAGCGGGGTCGCCAAGAATACCCCATCCAACGCGACCGGCCCAGCGCAACCTGCACGCCGGGGCCGGCGATCCCCGCTCAGCGCATCATGCCGCCGCCGGGAAAACCACCGCCACCCATGCCCTTCATGGCACCGGACATCTGGCGCATAAGGCCCTTGATACCGCCGCCGGCGAGCTTGGACATCATCTTTTCCATCTGCTGATACTGCTTGAGCAGCTTGTTCACGTCCGAAGGCTGCATACCGGAGCCGCGGGCCACGCGCGCCTTACGCGAGCCGTTGAGCAGGTCCGGATGGCGGCGCTCTTTTTTTGTCATCGAGTTGATGATGGCGATCATGCGGTGCACTTCGCGGTCGTTGGCCTTGGCCTTGACATGGTCCGGCAGGCTCGACACGCCGGGGAGCTTATCCATGAGCGAGCCCAGGCCCCCCATGCTCAACATCTGCTGCAACTGGTCGCGCATGTCGTTGAGGTCGAAGCGCTTGCCCTTCATGACCTTCTCGGCCAGCTTCTGCGCTTTTTCCTGGTCGACCTTCTGCTCGACCTGCTCGACCAGCGACAGCACATCGCCCATGCCGAGGATGCGCTGGGCAAGGCGATCCGGATGGAATGGCTCCAACGCCTCGGTCTTCTCGCCGGCACCGATGAACTTGATCGGCCGGCCCGTGATGTAACGCACCGACAGCGCGGCGCCGCCGCGCGCATCACCGTCGGTCTTGGTCAGGACGACGCCCGTGAGCGGCAGGGCTTCGGCAAAGGCCTTGGCGGTGTTCGCTGCGTCCTGGCCGGTCATCGCGTCGACGACGAACAGGGTCTCGATCGGCTTGAGTTCGGCGTGGAGCGCCTTGATCTCAGCCATCATGTCGGCATCGACATGCAGGCGGCCGGCGGTGTCGACCAGCAGCACGTCGGCGAAATTCCGCTTGGCCGCATCAAGCGCGCTGCGTGCGATCGCGACCGGGCTCTGATCGCCGCTCGACGGGTGGAACAGCACCTCGACCTGCTCGGCCAGCACGCGCAACTGCTCGATCGCCGCCGGACGGTAGACGTCGCAGCTGACGACCATGACTTTCTTCTTCCTGCGTTCCTTGAGGAAGCGCGCGAGCTTGGCCGTGGTGGTGGTCTTGCCGGCACCCTGCAGACCGGCCATCAGTACGACGGCGGGCGGCTGGGCAGCGAGATTGAGGTCGGTGTTGACCGTGCCCATGACTGCGGTGAGCTCGTCGCGGACCACGCGTATCAGGGCCTGTCCCGGCGTCAGACTCTTGAGCACGTCCTGGCCAACCGCGCGCACCTTTACGCGCTCGATCAGCGCCTGCACCACCGGCAGCGCCACGTCGGCTTCGAGCAGCGCAATACGCACTTCGCGCATCGACTCGCGGATATTTTCCTCGGTGAGGCGGGCGCGGCCGCGCAGGCGTTCGATGGTAGTGGACAGGCGCTGGCTCAGGGACTCGAACATGTGCGGCTTCAGTGCTGGGCAAAAGGACGGCGATTATAGCAGCGCGCTGCCGGCACGTTGGCGCGAGCGGCTTACATGGCGCGAAACAGCACGCGCGGCCGCCCATGCCTGTGCGAAACTCGCCCGATGCTGATCTCCGTACTGGCGGCCGTCGCGGTCGCCGCCTACCTGGCCGCCACCCTGCTCGTCGCGGTTCCGACCCTGCGCGGCACGCGCCTGCCGCGGTCGCTGGGCGTGGCTGTCGCCGCGGCTGGCGTGCTCGCCCACGCGGGCTACCTGCTGGCGGCGCATCGCGGCGGACTGGATCTGCATTTTTTCGCCGCACTCAGCGTTGTCGCCATGCTGATTGCGGGCACGACGCTGCTGGTCAATCTGGCCCGGCCGGTCGATGCGCTTGGCGTTCTGGTGTTTCCGCTCGCCGCAGCGCTGCTGGCAGTGGATGCCTGGATCGCGCCGCCGACCCAGCCCAACGCCATGGGCTGGCAGATCAAGCTGCACGTCATCGTCGCCCTGCTCGGCTACGCGCTGCTCAGTGTCTCCGCACTGCTGGCGTTGCTGCTGCTCGCGCAGGAGCGCGCGTTACGCAATCGCGACGTGGCCAGCCATTGGCTGCGGGTGCTGCCGCCGCTGACGCTGACGGAAAGCCTGATGTTCCGCCTCGTCGGCGTCGGCTTCGTTCTGCTGAGCGCCACCCTGCTCAGCGGCGTACTGTTCGTCGAAAACCTGTTTGCCCAGCATCTGGTGCACAAGACCAGCCTGTCCATCATCGCCTGGGTAGTGTTCGGCACCTTGCTCGCGGGCCGCTGGCGCTTCGGCTGGCGTGGACGCCGCGCCGTTCGCCTGCTGCTCATCGGCATGGCGGTGTTGCTGCTGGCCTTCTTCGGCAGCAAATTCGTGCTGGAACTGCTGCTTTCGCGCACGCCCTGAGCCGGTTTGTCGCGAGGCTTGCTGTCGATCGCACCGCAAGGGCAGAATCCCCCGGCCAGCATGCACTTATGCGATTGACTTGAGGCACTTTCCCCAGCCATGAAGTCCGATCCCGCCGCGGAACGCCGCCGCTTCACGCGCTTTACGTTCGAAGGCACGGTGCGCCTGTACTCGGGCACTGCCATGTGGGAAACCAAGCTCGTCGACGTCTCGCTCAAGGGTGTGCTGATCGAGCGACCCGTGCAGTGGTCGGGCAAGATCGGCGGCGGCTACCGCATGGATCTGCGCATCAACAACAGCGTGATCATCAGCATGGGGGTGTCGATCGCCCACATCATGCCGCATCGCCTGGGTTGCCGATGGGAAAAGATCGACCTGGACAGTTTTGCCCAACTCAAGCGCCTGATCGAGCTCAACCTGGGCGACCCGGCGCTGCTCAACCGGGAACTCTCCGCGCTGGGCAACTGAATCTATTGCCAGCCCTCGTCCGTCCAGCCAGCGCGTCGCCAATCCCAACAGGCTGAATGGAAAAGCAGCCTCGACCGTGGCTTTAGGTGCCGTGCTCCAGTAGGCTCCGGCATGTTGCACCGCATGAAAACGTCCGCCAGTCGTACCGAGCCCATGAGCACCTACCGGTCCCGCCGCCCGCCCGAACGCCTGCGTTTTGGCGCCGCAAACGACGCACCCGTGCCGAATGGCGAGCTGTTGGCCAGTCGCGATGGCACGCCGCTACTCATTCGCCCCATCCATACCGACGATGTTGCTGCGTTGCAGCGCGGTTTCTCGCGTCTGCAGCCCGAAGAAGTGCGCATGCGCTTCCTGCATACCTTGACGGAGCTGCCCGACCAACTCGCCCAGCGACTGTGTCGTCTCGATCCCGAGCAGGAACTGGCCTACGTACTGGTCGATCCGGCCGAGAGCGCGGAACCTGAAATCTACGGTGTGGCGCGCGCCTACATCGACCCCAATACCGATGGCGCCGAATTCGCGCTGATCGTGCAGCGTCGCTTCACCGGCCAGGGCTTCGGCAGCCTGCTGCTGAACCGCGTCATCGATGCCTGCCGCGTCCGCGGCGTGCAGGAAATCTGGGGCGATGTGCTGACCGAGAACCACGCCATGCTGGATCTCTGCGACGAGTTTGGTTTCCGGCGCGAAAGCGTGTTCCACGACGCGTCCCTGACCCGCGTCCGCCTGCATCTCTGAGCCCCGCAGTGGGCACCGCTGGCCCGGCGCTCTCCCTGCGCAAGCGGGCAACGCGCTAAGCTACGCGGTCCTGCCGCCGGCCGCCTTGGCCGGCGACGCCTATCTGTGCCGCGATGACTCCGACCCTGCTCCGCCCGCCGCTACCCAAATCCGCCAAGGTCCGCCGCTTCTGGGAGAGCCCGCCGGGCTCCAGCCTCGCACTGGTGCTCGAGGAAACCGGACGTCATCACGCAGGCCTGGTCGTGGCGGTCACGCGCGACACCCATTCGGCCCATGCTCTGGAAACGGAGTTGGCCAGCTTCACCAGCGGCAGCACCGAAGTACTGCACTTTCCCGACTGGGAAACCTTGCCTTACGACCTGTTCGCGCCGCACCCGGAAATCGTGTCGCAGCGCATCGCGACGCTCTACCGTTTGCCCGCGCTGACCCGCGGCCTGCTGGTGGTGCCGGTCGCGACGCTGATGCAGCGCCTGGCGCCGCGCAGCTACATCGGCGGCACGGGGCTTGCGCTGCAGGTGGGCCAGAAGCTCGAGCTCGGCGCGGAGCAGCGCCGCCTCGAGGCGGCCGGCTACCGCCATGTAACGCAGGTGCTGGAGCCGGGCGATTTCGCCGTGCGCGGCGCTCTGATCGACATCTACCCCATGGGTTCGGCCGAACCCTATCGCATCGAGCTGTTCGACGAGGAAATCGAATCGATCCGCAATTTCGATGCGGAAACCCAGCGGTCGCTGCACAAAGTCGACTCGGTGCGCCTGCTGCCTGGGCGCGAATTCCCCCTGACCGACGAATCGGCCAAGAGTTTCCGCACGCGGCTGCGCGAACGCTTTCCGATCGATATCCGACGCTGCCCGCTGTACCAGGACATCCGGGAAGGAACGACACCGGCCGGTATTGACTACTACCTGCCGCTGTTCTTCGCGCAGACCGAAACCCTGTTCGACTATTTCGCCGTCGATGCACTTTTCGTGCTCGGCGATGGCGTGCTCGAGGCCGCCGAGCAGTTCTGGCGCCAGACCGCCGACCGCTACGACCAGCGCGCGCACGACATCGAGCGTCCAGTGCTGCCACCAGCCGAGTTGTACCTCTCGCCCGAACAGTTACGCGAGCGGCTCAACCGTGAGCTGCGCGTAGACCTCGTCGCACGCGGCAGCAATGAACATGTCCAGGCGCTGGGCCTGCAGCCGGCGCCGGACCTGCCGATCAACCGCAAGGGTGAACAACCGGCCGAAGACCTGTCGCGCTTCCTGGCCGCCTACCCGGGGCGCGTGCTGATCGCCGCCGAATCGGCTGGCCGGCGCGAAGCCCTCATCGAACAGTTGCAGGCCGCCCACCTGCGCCCGCAGACCTTGGCCTCGTGGCAGGAATTCGCGCGCGGCGACGCGCGCTTCGCGATCGCGGTTGCGTCGCTGCAGGCGGGTTTCGCGCTGACCGAACCGGCGCTGGTCGTGCTCACCGAGCGTGAGCTTTTCGGCGAGCGCGTGCAGCAGCAGCGCCGGCGCAAACGCGCGGCGCGCGACCCCGAAACCATCATCCGGGATTTGACCGAGCTGGGCCTGGGCTCGCCGATCGTCCATGTCGACCACGGCGTCGGCCGCTACCAGGGACTGATCAAGCTTGACGTCGGCGGCAGCGCGAACGAATTCCTCGCGATCGAATACGCCAAGGGCGACAAGCTGTACGTACCGGTCGCCCAGCTCAATCTCGTATCGCGCTATTCCGGTACTTCCCCGGAACTCGCGCCGCTGCA
Source organism: Tahibacter sp. (assembly GCF_032229445.1). Lineage (NCBI taxonomy): Bacteria > Pseudomonadati > Pseudomonadota > Gammaproteobacteria > Lysobacterales > Rhodanobacteraceae > Tahibacter > Tahibacter sp. The sequence continues at coordinate 140,406 of NZ_JAVTWC010000125.1, read as the reverse complement.
TTCGCTCGGCGGCGATGCCTGGGAACGCGCCAAGCGCAGGGCCGCGGAAAAAGTGCGCGACGTTGCCGCCGAACTGCTCGCGATCTACGCCCAGCGCGAAGCACGCCAGGGCACTGCGCTGGCGGTAGACCGCGTCGCCTACGAGCAGTTCGCCGCGACCTTCCCATTTGAGGAAACCCCCGACCAGCTCAGCGCAATCGACGCGGTCATCGACGATCTGGCCTCGAAGAAGCCCATGGACCGCGTGGTCTGCGGCGACGTCGGCTTCGGCAAGACCGAGGTCGCGCTGCGTGCCGCGTTCGTCACCGCCATGGCCGGCAAGCAGGTCGCCGTGCTCGTGCTGACCACGCTGCTGGCGCAGCAGCACTTTCAGAATTTCAGTGACCGCTACGCCGACTGGCCGATCCGCGTCGACGTACTGAGCCGCTTCAAGAGCAAAAAAGAAGTCGAGCAGGCCATGGTCAAGCTCGCCGAGGGCCAGATCGACGTGATGATCGGCACGCACCGGCTGCTGCAGCAGGACGTGAAGTTCAAGCAGCTCGGCCTCGTCATCGTCGACGAGGAGCACCGTTTCGGCGTGCGTCAGAAGGAACAACTGAAGAAGTTGCGCGCAGAAGTCGACATGCTCACGCTGACCGCGACGCCGATCCCGCGCACGCTGAACATGGCCATGGCGGGCATGCGCGACCTGTCGATCATCGCCACGCCGCCGGCACATCGCATCGCGGTCAAGACCTTCATTGCACCGTGGGACCCGGCGCAGCTGCGCGAGGCGTTCCAGCGCGAACTGCAGCGCGGCGGCCAGGTGTATTTCCTGCACAACGAAGTCGACACCATCGAGAAGATGGAGCGCGACCTGCATGCGCTGGTGCCCGAAGCGCGCATCCGCATTGCCCACGGCCAGATGCCGGAGAAAGAGCTCGAACAGGTCATGATGGATTTCCACCGTCAGCGCTTCAATGTGCTGCTGTGCACGACCATCATCGAGTCGGGCATCGACATTCCGAGCGCCAACACCATCATCGTCAATCGCGCCGATCGCTTCGGCCTGGCCCAGCTTCATCAGCTGCGCGGCCGGGTGGGGCGCTCGCACCATCGCGCCTATGCCTATCTGGTCGTGCCCGACCGGCGCCAGATGACGGCCGATGCGGAGAAGCGGCTGGAAGCACTCGCGTCGATGGAGGAACTCGGCGCCGGCTTCACCCTCGCGACCCACGACCTGGAAATCCGCGGTGCCGGCGAACTGCTCGGCGACGAGCAGAGCGGGCAGATGCAGGAAATCGGCTTCTCGCTGTATACCGACCTGCTGGAGCGCGCGGTCAAGGCGCTGCGCAGCGGCAAGGTGCCGGATTTCGAACTCGTCAGTGCGCACGAGGCCGAGGTCGAGCTACATCTGCCGGCCCTGATTCCGGACGACTACCTGCCCGACGTGCATGCGCGCCTGACCTTGTACAAGCGCATCGCGAGTGCACGTGATGGCGAACGGCTGCGCGAACTGCAGGTGGAAATGGTCGATCGCTTCGGGTTGCTGCCGGATCCGGTCAAGCACCTGTTCGCGGTTACCGAGATCAAGCTGCGCGCGACCGAGCTGGGCGTGCGCAAGATCGATTTCGGCGCGCAGGGCGGCCGCATCGTTTTCACGCCGCAGCCGAACATCGATCCGGTCGCCGTGATCCGGCTGATTCAGAGCCAGCCGCGCGTCTTCACACTGGATGGTCAGGACAAGCTCAAGGTGCGTCTGGAAATGCCCGGTGCGACCGAACGCCTGCGCTCGGCCAACGACCTGCTGACCGCGCTGGGCCAGCGCAAAGCCGCCTAGCGGGCTGTTGAAAAACAGCCTGCCAGTGCGATCCAGAATGGATCGCGCGAGCGTCGATCGCGTAAGCGATTGACGCTCGGAGAACGTGGGCAAGCTCGGCTTGCACCGTTCGATTGAGAAAGGCGCTTTGGCCCTTTCTCAAACAAGCTGTAGTTGTTCAGCGCCTTCGCGCGAACCGGCGCCACCACGAGACGGAGTTGATACCCATCCATGCATACCCGAGCCGAAGACCTGATACGCGCGTTGCGGCTGGAGCCGCATATCGAAGGTGGCCACTACCGGCGCATCTACGAGTCCTCGACACGCGTCGTCTACGGCGACAGCGCGCAGCGCGCCGTCGCGACCTCGATCTATTTCCTGCTCGCCGACGGTGAACTCAGCCGCTGGCACCGCGTCGACGCGGACGAGGTATGGCACTTCTACGAAGGCCAGCCACTGGAGCTGCTGCGCTACGACCCGGTCGAAGGCGCGCTGGTCACGCATACACTGGGTCCGGCCTCGCGCGATTCCGCGCCGGTGTTCGTCGTGCCCGCCGGCATGTGGCAGGCGGCGCGTCCGCGCGGCGCGTATACGCTGGTCGGCTGCACCGTCGCGCCGGGTTACGAATACCGGGGTTTCGCCCTGCTCGATCAGGCGCCCGAGGTCGCGCGCCGCCTCGGCGAGATCGACGACAACCTGCTCGATCTGGCTTGACACCATGGCCCTGAACGCGACGATCTACAAAGTGGAACTGCAGGTCAGCGACATCGACCACCACTACTACGCCACCCATGCGCTGACGCTCGCGCGACATCCGTCCGAAACCGAAGAGCGCCTGATGCTGCGCGTGCTCGCCTTCGCGCTGAACGCGCATGAAGCGCTGAGCTTCGGCAAGGGACTCAGCGACACCGACGAGCCCGACCTGTGGCGCAAGGACCTGACCGGCACGATCGAGCAGTGGATAGAGCTCGGCCAGCCCGACGAACAACGCCTGCGCCAGGCCAGCGGCCGCGCCCAGGGGGTGCGCGTCTACGGCTATGGCCGCGCGGCGGCCATCTGGTGGGACAAGAATGCCACGGCACTCAAGCGCATCCGCAACCTGCAGGTATTCGAAGTGGGTGCGGCGACCTGCGCCGCGCTGTGCGAAATCGCGGCGCGCAAGCTCGAACTGCAGTGCCTGGTGCAGGACGGCACGATGCAGCTCATGGGGGTTCAGCGCAGCATCGATGTGGAACTGCTGCAGCGTATGCCCTGAGGCCGGGCGACCGGCTGGTGTCGTGATTCAGTAGTTCGTTGAACAAAGAATTCGGATGGATTGACGCCGAATTCGTTCGATGAACTACGGAATCACCACACTAGTATTCCGTCACCGCCTCGCCGCCGGACAGGCGCAGGGTGAGCTCGCCCTGGCCTGTGTCGCGTACGCGTTCCAGCGACACGACGGCACGGTCCTCGGGCTTCAGGTCCGCCCGTACGAACACAGCACCGTTGCCGCGCAGCGCGGCGGTGTAGTGTTCGAACACCCGCTGCTTCAGCGCACCGACCAGGTCCAGTTCGCACTCGGCGCTGTCGGCCCAGGCGAAGTAGCGTTCTTCGCCACTATCCTCGTCCTGCTGCACCTCGAAGAAATCGACGAGTCGCTGACGCGCTCGGCGACCCGGACACGCCGTCGGATGCTCGGGCACGATCAGGTAAACGTCTTCGGGAAACAGCGCCGCGACCTGGTCAAGCTTCCACGCGCGCGACAGGCGCTGGCGCGCCGGCTGCAACTCCGACGCAAAGATGCGGAAACGGTCGAGGACGTCGTGGTCGCGCGTGCTCAGGTCGCTGCGCCGATCGAGGTCCGCCACGCCCTGCAACGCCTGCATCGTCCAGCTGTCGACACTGACGAACTGCGCTGGCGCGTAGAGCGCCACGGCCGGATAGCGCTCACCGGCAGCGCCGAGCGCGAACGGGCCAAACGTGCGCAATGCCTCGCGATAGGACTGCGGCAACTTGCGACCGAGTTGTTTTTCGAATGCGTCCAGGGTGTCCGCGGCTGGTGCGGCCGAACTGCGCAACTCCGCCCGCGCATCCAGCGGCGTCGTTGCGCGCGCGAGGGCGATAGCCTGGCGATATGCGGGCAGCAGCCCGTGCGCCTCCACCGCTGCCTGGAATTGTGCCTCGACGCCTTGCGGCGTGACGACGACGGCGCCGCGACCGCGCAATGCGCGAGTTGCGCCGGACAACATCCGCGCCTCGCCGCGCAGTTCGTAGGGGTGAATGCCCGGAGTGAGCTCGAGTGAAACCTGGCCGCGGTGACTGCGCGGCGTCGCGCGATCGAGATCGAGCACCGCCGCCTGACGTCCACCTATCCACAGTTCGCTATGTTCCGATACCTGGTCGGTACCGAGTTCGGTCGCGAGCACGAACGCGGCGGCGCCGGCCTTGACCGCGGCGCTCGGCGCGGGCGGCTCGCGCTCGCGATCCAACGCAACCGGCAGCAGGGTTTCATCGTCGCTGCCGGCATCGAAGCCGCCGACGCTCGCACCGTTCGTCCCCCAGCCAAGCACGCTGCCGTCGGCCAGACGCGCGAACGCGTTGTAGTCGCCGGCAAACAGAGCGGTGACGGGCTTCCCGTCCAGCGCGCCGACGCGGCGCAGATCGCCTTCCAGCTCGTCGCCGCCATCGCCGAGCGTGCCATAGACGTTGCCGCCACGCGCCCAGACGCTGCCGTCGCGCTTGAGCGCCAGCGTGTAGTCGTCGCCGGCGGCGATCGCGGCAACACTGTCGAGCCCATGCAGCAGCTGCGGCGCGCGCGCGACGAGATCCATCGCTGGTGTCGCGAGTTGAGCCGATTCGTTGACGCCCCAGCCCCAGACCCTGCCCTCGACGTCCAGCGCGAGACCGTGGAAGCGGCCAAGGCTGATCGCGGTGATGTGCTCGAGCCCGGCGATGCGCAGTGGCTGCGGCTGCGGTGGATCGGAGAAATCCAGCGGCCGCCAGCGGCCCGCCTCGCCGAGCAGTCCCCAGCGCGCGCTTCCCATGCCCCACACTGTACCGTCAGCGCGCAGCACGAGGCTGGTATCGCCCTGGGCAGCGACCGCGACTGGATCGGCGATGGTTTCAATGAGACGTGGCAGCCGCGCCTGCATGCGCGATTCGTTACGCAGCGGACCGCTGCCGAGCTGCCCCAGTTCGTTGCTGCCCGCACTGCGCAGCTTGCCGTCGCGGCCGATCGCAATGAGGTGCTGCTGGCCCAGGGCAACCGCACGGACGCGGCCCAGCGCTTCAAAGCGCCGCGGCACATGCGCCGGCATCTTGCACTGCTCGGTCGTGCAGGCGAGTTCGGCGAGATTGCCCCAGAGCCACAGTGCACCGTCCGCATCGATCGCCGCGGCGGAGTCCGAGGAGTCGTGATTGATCGCGATGCTGACGATGCGCTCGAGCCCGACGATGCGCCGGAACGACTTGCGTGGCCGCGAATCGTCGTCGCCGCGCACGCTTTCCGCATCGCCGCTGGCCCAGACCGTTCCATCGGGCTGCAGCCAAAGCACCTGGCTGCCGGCGACGATCTGCGCTGGCGTGGCAGCGGCGCTCACCGCGGGCAGACAGAGCAGCAGACGCGCGAGGATCCTGTACATGGCGTGATTCTTCCTGAATTGCGCCCAGTATAGGACAGCACGCCGAACGACCCGACCGACGCCGCAGGCCGGAACGGGCACCGCCGCATGATCGCGCGCCGCCCTGCCTGAACCAGCCCGGATTTCCGGGCTAATCCCGCTGGAGGTCCTGCAGGCGCGCGTCCTTGTCCTGCCACAGTCCGTTGAGCCAGTCCTGGAAGCGCGCGCGGAACGCGGCATCGTTCTGATAGTCGCCGGACAACAGGTCAGCCGGTATGGGCCGCGTACGTATGTGCACGCGAACCTCACGCACGCGTCCGGCGAGCAGGCCGTACAGCGTCGGCCGCCCGGCCGGGTAGACCACGCTGACATCGACCAGCGCCTGCAGCATCGGCCCCATCGCCTGCAGCACGAATGCGGTGCCCCCGGCACGCGGCAGCAACAGATGCCGGTACGGCGACTGCTGCAGCGCATGCTTGGTCGGCGTGAACCGCGTGCCTTCGACGAAATTCATGATCGAGACGGGCAGGTCGCGGAATTTTTCGCAGGCGCGCTGGGTCGCCTCGAGATCCTTGCCACGCCATTCCGGATGCTTCTCCAGCTGCGCGCGCGAATAGCGGCGCATGAACGGGAAATCCAGCGCCCACCAGGCCAGGCCGAGCACCGGCACCCAGATCAGCTGACGTTTCAGGAAAAACTTGAGCAGCGGGATGCGCGTGTTGAAGACCTGCTGCAGCACCGGAATGTCGACCCAGCTCTGGTGATTGCACACGACCAGATACCACCCGTTGCGCTGCAGATCCTCGCCGCCCTGCACGCGAATGCGCGTACCGACGAGGTGCTCGATCAACCAGCTGTTGACCGCTATCCAGCGGTGCGCCAACGCATTCAGCACGCCCGTGATGCGCCGGCGCAACGCGGGCCAGACCAGCGGCTTGCACAGGGCGAGCAGCAGCAGAGGGGTCGCATGCAGCACGGTGTTCAGCGCTATCGCAACCGACGACAGTCCAACGCGCAATAGCTCGGCGACGATCGAGAACATGGAAGGCATGGACGACGGCAACGGCCGGGGCCTGCAGCATACGCGACGGTGTCGCCGAACCACCAGAAACACGCTCCGCGCTCGACGGCGTAGGTGGACGGCAATGTGACAGGCTCTTCGACACTCCGCTCCCGCAACGGCACGGCATCACTCGCCGTCGGGCATCCGCTCACGCGGCTCCGCGAAGGCTCATTTGTCGATATCGGCAAAAATGCGGTCGGAAGCACCGCTCAGCTCTGCGAGTACGGCGACGTTCGTCTTGAGGATTGCGCCGCCCATGGCCTGCGCGTTCACGCCCATGTTGGCCGGCGTATCCGTGCTGCGGTGATAGTGCGGATAGCTCGCCCAGTCCGATTCGATCGCGAGTACGGTTTCCTTGTTCGCGTCCAGGTACGGCATGTGGTCGGAACCGAATGGGTTGGTGCTGATGGTCACGTTCAACGCCGGCACATAGGCCGCCGCCGCGGCACCGAAGCGGTTGAGGTAGGACAAGTAGGCCGACTTGCTTTCGTACAGCGCATCGAGCTGGTTGTCGGCGCTGTAGCCGATCATGTCCATGATTACGACCGACTTGACCTTGGCAAGATCGCCGCTGCTCTGCAGCGCCTGCACATGCCGCGTACTGCCGTACAGGCCTTGCTCCTCGCCCGCATAACACATGAACAGGATCGAGCGCCGCGGCTTGAACGGCAGCAAGGCGCGGGCGAGTTCGATGACGCCGGCGCAGCCGCTGGCATTGTCCTCGGCGCCTGGCGTGTTGGTCACGCTACTGCCGCTGCTGTTGCGCGAATCGTAGTGCGCTCCGACGACGATCCACTCGTTCGGCATCGAAGTACCGGTCCATGTGCCGATCACGTTCTGCCGCGTGATGCTGCCGCTGCCCGCACCGGGCATGCTGAAGCCCGGCGTGGTGACGGCAAGGCCAAGGCCCTGCATGCGTACGCCGATCCAGTCGCGCGAGGCATTCAGGCTCGTGGTGCCATAGCTGGACCGATCCCAGCTTGCGAGCTGGGTGACGTCGCCGAACCAGCGTGCAGCATCGATCTGATCGACGAGAGGAAGTACCAGCGGATCCGGCATCGCACCCAGCGGCGCATCGAGCCGGTACTGGCGTGCCAGGACATCGTTGTCGCCGAGGCGCCGCCAGGTTTCGTGGCCCGGTTGCGAAGGTGGCAGTTCCATGCCGGGCGGCAGACGACGCAACTGCCAGCGGCCACTCTGCACCAGCAACTGTCCGGGCGCCTCTTCATGCAGCGCGCAGCCGACTGTGCGCAGGGCCAGGTCGTGCTTGTCGATCGCTTCGATTTCGCCGAGCCGGGAGCCCCGCACGGCGAGCGTGCGCAGCGATGCAGCCTCGCCACCGACGACGAGCCGCGTACCCAGTTCCACCCACCAGCGCACGCCGACGCCGTGCTTGAACTGTTCGACATCCACTGCGCTGGCCGTCCGGATGTCGAGGACGACGGCGTGGTCCTGCGGCGCGGCGGCCGGCAGCGCGAGCAGCAAGCCAAGGACAGGCAGCATGGCGGTCTCCGAGGAAATCAAACGAGTCTAGCAGCGCGGCCAGGCACGATTGCGGCGACGCTCGCAGGCCCGGCCCCGCATCGCATCCAGCCGCAGTGTCGCGCGTGGGCCGTTGCAATGCCGCGCGGGCGCTGCCTGACCTTGGTCATGGTTTTGCCGGATCCGGCGAATTGGCTGGCCGTCGCGCAAAATTTCGCGGCCACATTGCTATACAGCGCTGCAGGCGCCGCCCGATGCCGGCCGCGCACGTCACCCAACACCTGGATACGAGCATGTTGCGAAAACTGCGTACATCGATACTTGTCATCGGCTTCATTGTTTTGCTTCCGACGACGTCGCTCGCACGCAATGTCAGCGATGACGCACAAGCCGGGGTCGACGCGCTGCTTGCCGCGGATCGCGCGTTTGCGGCAGCGAGCGCCAAGTCCGATCCGGTCACGGGACTCAGCGCGATGTTCGCCGACGACGTGGTCATGCCCGTGCCGGGCAATCGCTTCGCGCGCGGCCTGACCGAAGCGCGCGAGTACCTGCGCAGCACGCCGGACTATCAGAAGTCGCGCCTGGAGTGGACGCCACAGCGCGGCGGCATTTCGGCCGACGGGCAGCACGGCTTCACATTCGGGTACATGTCGCTGCGCAAGCCCGACCAGAGCGTGCAGCCTCTGAAGTACCTCGCCTACTGGGTGCGCCGGGACGATCGCTGGCGTGTGCTGGTCTACAAACGCAGCGGCAGCAAGTCGGCGCCGGAAACGGTCATGCCGATGCCGGCTGCACTGCCGGCGCAGCTCGTGTCAGATCGCAATGATCCGACGCGTACGCAGGAATACGCGCGCAGTCTCGACCAGGCCGAACGCGCCTTCTCCGACGAGGCACAGCGCATCGGTCTCGGGCCGGCCTTCGCCAAGTACGGCAGCAGCGATGCGATCAATCTGGGCGGACCGGACGACGCGCACGTCGTCGTCGGCGCGGACAGGATCGCCGTTGCGGTTTCCGCCGGCACCACACCCGGCACGAGTCCCGTGACCTGGGCGCCCGACGAAGTCATCGTCGCCGGCAGCGGCGATCTCGGCATCACGATCGGGTTCCTGCAGCCGACTGCTGCAGGCCCCGACGGCAACCGCAAGCCGATCCCGTTCTTCACGATCTGGCGCCGCCCCGACGCCAGCGCCGCCTGGCGCTACGTCGCCGAATAGCGCTACGGCGCACAGCACGCAAGCAGTGCGTGCCGGCTTCCATTGCCGTGCTGGACAACGGACGAAGCAAAAGCGGCATCGCATCCCGCACCCGTGTCACGAGGAGAAGCAAGGCGCGCCGACCAGCCCGGGCTAGCCTGCCTTTCTCACACCCGTTCGTAGCGAGACCGTCGAGACGCGTCCTGATGCGCGCCGCGGACTTCAGAGACGGCGAAGACATGGTCGACACTACGTCGAGCCGACACGAGGGCGCAGCGCGCGACGAGGTGAGCGCATCGGCGACCGCAGTAGAAGGAGTGTGAGAAAGGCGGGCTAGACTACGCGCGCTGCAGCCCGCAGCGCTCGTCTGCAGGACCGCATGCGCAGTCGCGCCGTCGCCGCTTCCGTCTGGCTGCTTTGCGCGGCCGCCGCCTCCGTATACGCCCTCGCGTTCTATCCCGGCTGGCTGTCGTTCGACAGCAGTTATCAGTGGTGGCAGGCGCGCAGCGGCGAGATCTCGAATATCAACGGCATCGGGATCGTACTGCTCTGGCGCGTCACGCTATTGTTGCAAGACGGCCCGGCACCGATGCTGTTGCTGCAGTTGATGCTGTTCTGGACCGGCGTCGCCTGGATCGCGTTGGCGCTGCCGGCCCGCCCTGTGTTCCGTCTCAGCCTCATCGCCGTGCTCGCGCTTGCGCCGGCGAGTTGGCTGCTCGCGCAAATCTGGTCCGATACGGCACTGCTCGCACTACTCGTGCTCGCGACAGGCGCGATCCTGCGTTATCGCGCGACGGGCTCGCGTGTCTTTGTCGCCATGGCGGTGTTCGCGCTCGCACTGGCCATGAGCCAGCGCCACAACGCCATGTTCGCAGTCGTGCCCCTGCTGCTGTGGCTGTGCGGCGCGGATGGTGCCATGCGCTGGCGCCGGATCGCCATCGCCGCGTCGTTGACGGCAGTGCTGCTCGTCGGCGTACAGCTGACGACACGCCTGCTGACGCGACAGTGGTTTCCCGTGCTGCCCTCGCTGACGCTGTGGGACCTGAGCGGCATGTCGGTGCACGAAAACCGAATGCTGCTGCCTGACTACGCGGTGGCGCCGCAGAGCAGCGTCGCCGACCTGGCCTCGGCGTACGTCCCCTGGAGCAACACGCCGCTGTTCGCAAGCCCGCGCGCCGGCGTGCGCTATCCATTCCAGCCCTGGCCCGAGGAAGAGCAGCGGCGCCTGACCCACGACTGGCTGACGACGGTCGCGCGGCACCCCAGTGCTTACCTCGCTCATCGGGGCGCGTTGCTGGCCGACTTGTTCGGCACGCGTGCACGCGAGCTACCGGCCGAGCTGACCTTTGTGCCGGGGCCGGTGCAATACCGTGACAACCCCGTGGTCGCGATGCACGACAGCGCGCCGCGCCGGCTGGCGCGGCACGCGTTGGACCGGCTGCGCGATACCGTCGCGTTCGCAGCCTGGCCGTACCTGCTGATCGGCGCGGTCGCGGCATTGCACGCCCTGCGCCGCCGCGATTCGCGCAGCGCGCCGGCGCTATGGCTCTGCGCCAGCGCCTGGGCCTATGCCCTGCCCTACGCGGTGCTCGCGCCGGCGGCGGAATTCCGCTATCTGCTGTGGAGCTGCATCGCCAGTCTGATCGCGGCGTGGATTCGCATCTGCGGTCACGCGTCGGACACGCGCGCCGCCGCTGACGCCGGCACGCATTGAAACACCCGGCTGCCGAATATGGATCGACTGCGGAGCCGGCAGCGTCCAATGCGTCGCCCACAGAGTCCACAAAAAATAGGGCAAACCTATTCCCACCTCATCGAGCGGGTACGGGCATCGGATGACGGCAAGGATTTCGCTCCGCCCGGAGCCGCACCGGTGCAAGCGCACCGATCAAAGCCGCACCAGTCCCTTGCGCACGGCATGCATGGCCGCCTGGGTACGGTCGGTGATGCCCATCTTTTGCAGGATCTGGCTGACGTAACCCTTGACCGTGCCCTCGGTCAGTGACAGCTCTCGCGCGATCGCCTTGTTGCTCAGGCCCTGCGCGATCAGCTGCAACACCGAATGCTCGCGCGCGGTCAGCGCAATGTCCTCTCCGGCCGGTGCGCGCAACCGCGCGACGAGCTGCCGCTGTACCGTCGCATCGAGCCACGGCACGCCCCCGGCGACCTGGCGCACGGCGGCGGCGAGATCACCGCTGAGCGCATCCTTGAGCAGATACCCGGTCGCGCCCGCCGCAAGCACCTCTCGCACGACGCTGTCCTCGGCAAAGCTCGTGAACACGAGGATTTCCAGCGATGGCCAGGCGGCGCGCAGGCCGCGGATGTTCTGCACCGGATCGCCAGCCGGCATCTTGAGATCGAGCACGGCCACGCGCGGCCTCAACGCCGCGACCGCGGCGATCGCGTCGCGCGCATTGGCGAAGTCGGCAACGACGTCGAGATCGTCTTCCTCCTCGAGCACCGCACGCAGGCCTTCGCGCACGACGGCGTGGTCGTCGATCAGTATCACGGCGATGCGATCGCTCATGGCGATGCTCCAGCGCTCCCCGTGCGATCACGCCGCGGCAGGCGCACGCGAACTTCGGTGCCGCGCGGCACGCGCGCGCCGATGACCGCTTCGCCGGACAGCGCCGCGGCGCGCTCGCGCATGCTGCGGAAACCCATGCCCGGCACATGCGCCGGCGCGATGCCGCCGCCGTCGTCTGCGACGGTCAGTTCGCAATAGCTGTCGCGCACGGCCGCGGCGATCCACAGCCGCTTGCCGCGCGAATGCCGCACCGCGTTGGAAACGGCTTCCTGGCAGCAGCGCAACAGTGCAGCCTCGGTTTCGATCTGCTGCGGTTCGTACTGGGCGAAATCCATGCACAGCTCCAGGTTCTCGGGAACCATTGCCGACAGCAGCTGGTTCAGCGCACCGGGCAGCGCGTATTGGCGCAGCTGTTCGACGCAGATCACGGCACGGCCACGGCGCGAACGCGTCACGGCCGGCGGCTCCGGCGGCTGCAGTTCGCGCAGCAGGTTGCGCATCTCCGCATGCGCCGTGCGCGCGAGCTCGTGCAGCCGTTCCACACGGCGCTGGCCTTCGGCCGCGTCGCGCTGCCAGACCGCCGACAAGGTCTGCGTGAGCAGGCCGATCGCTGAAAGGACCTGGGTAACGTTGTCGTGCAGCTCTCGCCCCAGGTGCTGGCGCTCGCGCAGTATCGCGTTGTCACGCGAGGCCGTGGCCAACCGCAGATTGTGCACGGCGACGGCAAGGATGTCGGCGATGATCTCCAGACTGCTCAGGTCCAGCTCGTCGAATCGCTGGCTGCCTTCGACATTGAGCACACCGATCACCTCGCCGCCGACCAGCAGCGGTACCGCCAGCTCCGCCAGCGGCAGGCACATGCCCGGCGGCGTGATGTAGCGCGGGTCGGCGGCGACATCGTTGACGAGCTGGCTGCGCTGCTCGCGCACCGCCGCGCCCATGATGCCGCGCGTGATCGGTACGCGGTCCTCGCCGCGGATCTGCCGTTTGTAGTCACCGCCGCGGATGCGGATCACGAGCACATCGCGCTGCTTTTCGTCGAGCAGCGGAATATCCACATTTTCAAAACCAAGCAACTCGTGGATCGCGTCGGCGCTGCGCTGCAGCAGCGCATCGACGTCGGCTTCGGCCTGGATGATGCCGGCGACATGCGCGATGAGACGGAACCGGTCGGTGCGACGGCGCTCGCTCTGATAGCGCCGCGCGTTGGTGATCGCGATCGCGGCGTGGCGGGCGAACAGTTCCAGTGCCGCGACGTCTTCGCGCTTGAAGCGCCGCGGTGGTGCTGCGCCGATGCCAAAGAAGCCGATGAGACGGCCGGACCAGCGGATAGGGATACCGACGACCTGATTGTCGGCCAGCTCCGGCAAGGTCATCGAGTCGAGATCGCCGTAACGCAACAGGGCGGTACGACCGCTCGCGAGCACGTGTCCCGCAAGGCCGACGCCGCGCGGCATGGTCGCGCCGAGTTCGCCCTCGGGCATGCGATAGACCGCTACGGTGCGGATCCAGTCGTGCTCCGCTTCGTACAGGCCGATCGTGCCGTCATCGGCACCGATGAGCTGGCAGGCACCCGCGACGATGCGCGTCAGCAGCGGCTCCAGCGCAAGCTCGGAGGAAATATCCTCGACGACCCGCCAGAGCAGGCCGAGCTGACGCGACTGACCTTGCACATCGGCGGCGAGCACAGTCATGCGACGAAACCGAAGGAGTGAACGTCCGTTGCTTCAGGCGACCGCGGCGGACTGCGGTCGATCTACCGGGGTGAACGCCCGCGATAGTACGCCTGTTGCGCGCGTCGCAGCCGACCTGCCGCAAGTCCGCGACGAAGCACCGCAGCAAATCCATCGCCGGCCCGCCGGCTCCACCGACCAGGCGCGTTCGCGTCAGGCCGGGTCACGACCTCGATCAGGGAGTTGCCATGAATAACGACGCAAACAATCGCCTCGACGCCAGCGAATCGGCCGCCATCGGTGCTGCCGCAAATCCCGCGTTCTCCACATCTCGGCTCCGCAACGGCGCTGCCGCGCACCGTCTGCTCGTGCTGGGTGCTTTCAGCCTCGCCGCCGCACTGAGCCTGAGCACGGCCCACGCGCAGCCCCCCCTCAAGCAAAAGACCACCGGCAGCAACATCGTGCGCAGCGTCGAGAAGAACGCCGGTGACGACGTGCGGCTGGAGCCGGTCGAAGTGATGCTCGGTGCTGTGCTCGATGCGCGCGGAGCCGCACGTGAGGCGGATGACGAACCCTCTGCCCTGCCCGATCTGCCCGTGCTCAGCGGCGATGCCTTCCTCGATGATGCGGCACTGGCCGCGACTCAACCGAAGCGCTGAGATGCGCCAGCGATCGAAGGGCACCGGGTGCGCGATTGCCCGGTGCGCGATCGCGGGGTTGCTCGCGCTGGCGGCATTCGCGCCGCCAGCGCGAGCACAACCGCAGATCGCGGCACTCGAACACGACGGCGCGCGCTACGGCAGCGTGGTGTTCGAGCGTTATGTCGAAAGCAGCCAGATACATACGCGCGAAACTGCGCGCCTGGGCATCAGCGCACTCAACGCGCGCGAATGGCGCAGCTATGAACAACGCAGCAGCGAAAGCAGCGACGGGCGCCCACTGACCCTGTCGCGACGCAGCCAGTCCGGCCCGGCGACATTGCAGGCCAGTGCGCGCATCGTCGGCAGCGAAATCCGGATCGAGCGTCGCGAAGGCGCGCAGGCGCGCCGCGCGGTATTGCCCGTGCCGGCGGATCTGCTCGTCGATGCCGGCCTGGTACGACGCATCGCCGCGCAGCCAACCGACACGGCGTGGGCCTTCGTCTACAGCGAGATCGATCTGTCCGCCGCGCGTGTCGTGCGCGTTCGGCTGAGCAGTGCCGGGCGCCACGATGGCGAACGGCTGGAACTGCTGCGCGAGACCGGCGACGGCGACGAAACCGTGCGCCGGCGCCTGTACTGGTCAACGACCCAGCAACGCCTGCTGCCGAGCTGGGACCTCGCCGGCGCGCGCTTCGACAGCCACGCCTGCGGCCAGGACTGCGACGATGCGGGAACACGCTACTACGACCTCATGGCCGGCCTTACGCTGGCCTCCCCGTATCGCATTCCGGCGGCGTCGCGACGCAAGACGCTGCGCTACGTATTCGAGAGCGCCGACGGCATTGCTCCGGAGCTGCCGGCGACGGGCGAGCAGTCGGTGAGGCAGCGCGGCGCGCGCAGCGTCGTCACCGTCTGCCCCGAGTGCGGCGACGAGGCCGCACCGGATGCCGGGACCGTCGCGCGCTATCGCGACGCCAACGCCTGGGTACAGAGCGACCACCCCACCCTGCGCGCACTGGCGCGAAGCGCTCGCGCAAACGGTTCGATCGACGGACGCATGCACCGGCTCGTGCGTTTCGTGCAGAAACACATGGACGGTGGCCGCCAGTCGCTGGGCTATGCCAGCGCGCTGCAGGCGGCGACGACCCGCAGCGGCGATTGCACCGAGTTCGCGGTCCTGCTGGCCGCGCTCGCGCGCGCCAGCCATATTCCCGCGCGGGTAGTCGGCGGCCTGGTGTATTCGAGCCAGTTCACCGGCAAGGGCAACGTGTTCAGCCCGCATGCCTGGGTGCAGGTCTGGAATGGCTCACGCTGGGTAAGCTTCGATGCCGGCATGGGCGAATTCGATTCGACCCACATCGTGCTGGCAATCGGTGACGGCTCTGTCGACGACTACGCCGGCCTGCTCGCCCGCGTGCGCGCGCTGCGGCTGGTCGATGCGGGACAGATCGCCGCGACGGCACCGTAACGGTGGTCGCGTCAGGCGGCCAGTCCGAACGGATCGTCGATGGAATGCGCCGGACGCGTGAACCAGCGCGGCCCGTGCGGCGTAAGGTAGAAATGGTCTTCGTGGCGAATGCCGAATTCTCCCGGCACGCAGATCATGGGCTCGTTGCTGAAGCACATGCCCGGTTCCAGCGGCGTCGTGTCGCCGCCCACCAGGTAAGGCCATTCGTGGATGTCCAGGCCGATGCCATGCCCGGTGCGGTGCGGCAACCCTGGCAGTGCATAGCCGGGGCCCAGGCCATGGCTTTCCAGGCAGGCACGCGCGGCGGCGTCGACCTCCTCGCAGGCGACCCCGAGACGCGCCGCGGCGAACGCGGCCGCCTGCGCCGCTTTCTCCACATTCCAGATTTCGCGCTGGCGCGCGCTCGGCGTGCCGAAGACATAGCTGCGCGTGATGTCGGACATGTAGCCGTGTACGAGGCAACCGGTATCGATCAACACCATGTCATCGCGCTGCAAAGGCTTCGGATGTTTGACGCCGTGCGGGAATGCGCTGTCGGCTCCGAACAGAACAATGCAGAAATACGAACCCGCCGCGCCGACGCGGCGATGCGCGTCATCGATGAACGCCTCGACCTCCGCCGCGGTGATGCCTTCGTGCAGCATGCTCGCGGTGGCCCGGTGCACGGCCAGGGTCATGTCGTGCGCGCACTGCATCAGCGCGATCTCGCTGTCCGACTTGCGCATGCGGCACGCGGACGTGACCGGCCTGGCGTTGACGAGCTGCCAATCGCCGGCAACCTCGCGCAGGCCATCGACGATGAAGAACGGCGTGCTTTCGCACAGCCCCAGCCGCCGCCCGTCCGCGCGATCGAGCGCATCGAGGCGCTGCCGCAACAGCCGGTACGGGCTTTCATGTTCGTGCCAGGTATGGATCACGCCGGGCAGCACCTGATAATCGCGCACCGTGCCTTCCTCGAACGCCGGCGCAAGATATTCCACGTCGCCGCGGGCCGGCAGCAGTGCACCGACGAGGCGCTCGCTCGAGCGCCAGACCAGTCCGGTGAAATAGCGCAGGCTGGTACCCGCATGCAGGTAGATCGCAGCCAGCCCTTGCTCGCGCATAAGCGCCTGCGCGCGGGCGATGCGCTCGCGATACTCGGCCGGTTGTATGGGTACTGCACCCTCGATCGACGGCCGCAGACTGGCCAGAGCGGCCTCGCGACCGGTTCCACCGATACCCAGGCTCATTGGAATTCCTTGCCGGGCGCCACGCGCCGAATGGTGGAAAATTAAGTCTGACTAAAATTGAAGTCAAGCCGAAATTGAGGTCTGGCAAAGCATCAGATCTGGCCAAACCGCGGCTTTTGCTCCGGCCAAGCGCCACACCCAGACCTGGCCTGGCGTCCGGATCCCGCCTGACTCCGGATTCCGCCTGACGCTAGAGATACCGACCGAATTCAGATCCCAATTCACCTCATATTTCGCCCAACTTCAGGTCTGGTCCAACCTCAGGCCACCCTCAACTTGAGGTCTCACCTAAGAACTCCCGACCTCGCCTGGCTTCCGGGCAATCCAGCCACGATCCCTGTCCGCCAGAATTGGCCGATGCACCGCCAGCGGCGAAGTCGCGCCGCTTCGGTCGCCACCGGTCCCGATGCCACATCCGTCCAGCGTTCCGGCAATCGGGCCGGTCCGTCGGGCTGCCGCCGCTGGCGGCCAGAGACGAGCGCGACTACCTTAGGCGCGGTACGGGAAGTGTCAGACGGGAGGCACCATGGAGCGTATCGGCGAACGCCTGCGCCACTATCGGCGCGAGGCGCGCAAGACCTTGCTCGATGTCGCGAGCGAGGCCGGTCTGTCGGTCGGATTCCTGTCACAGGCCGAACGCAATCTGTCAGGCGTGTCGATTTCCTCGCTGGCCAACATCGCCAAGGCGCTCAACGTCCCGCTGCGCCTGCTCATCGACCAGCCCGAACAGCGCTCCGCCGACTCGCACGCAGGGCAACGCCAGCGCTATTCCACGATCGGTCGCGGCCAGACTTACGAGCGGCTTTCCAGCAGCTTCCCGGGAAGCCAGATCAACGCGACGAAGATGTGCCTGCCGGTCGGCTACGAGTCCGAGACCGTCGCGCATGACGGCGACGAATTCGTCTACGTGCTCAGCGGCAGTGTGCGCTACAACGTCGGCGGCACCGACTATCTGCTGCAGCCGGGTGACTCGCTGCATTTCGACGGCCGCCAATACCACTGCCTGGCAACGGTCGGTGCGGTCGGCGCGGAAGTGGTTTCGGTTGGCACCCTGCCCATCTTCGACGACGCGCCGGCCGGGGACGCAACGATCGACAAGGACCGCTGAGCCACCCCGATCGAGTGCACATATGCACACGTGAACGCAACCATCGCGGATTCCGTTGCGCACTGCAGAAGGGGCCCGTGCGCCGTACCACACGCGCCGGGCCCGGCGTCACACAAACATGCTCCGCCAGCGGCTCGACACGCCATCGGCTCGCCAGACGCCTACGATGTCTGCCAACCTGTAGCCTCCGACCCTATCTGCCACTCTGCCGCGATGAACCCTACCCTGTTGCGCCGCCATCCCTCGGCCCTGCTGCTTGCCGCTCAGCTCATCAGCCTCGTGCTGTATCCACTGACCGCCGAAAACGAGGAAGGTCGCGTCCTGTTCGGCGCAATCGGACTGATCGCGGTGTCGCTGTCGGTATGGGTGGTGGATCGCAGCCCGTCGCGCACCTGGATTGCGCTGCTGCTCGCGGTGCCAGCCGTCGTGCTGACCGTCTCAGCCATCATCGTCGACAGCCGTACACTGCTGGTGTATTCGGCGCTGCTCGAATCCACGCTGTACTTCTATGCCGCCGGCAGCCTGATCGCATACATGATGCATGACCACCGGGTCACCAGCGACGAATACTTCGCTGCTGGCGCGACCTTCACTTTGCTGGCCTGGGGATTCGCCTACGCGTTCTTCGTCTGCCAGTCGTGGTATCCCGACAGCTTCACCGGACTGCGCGCGCCGACCGAACCGCGACGCTGGATGGAACTGCTTTTCCTGAGCTTCACCACCTTGTCCGGCGTGGGTATCGGTGACGTGATCCCGCTGGGCATGCCGGCGCGTGCATTGGTCATGCTCGAACAGTTTGCCGGCATCGGCTACATCGCTGTCGTCGTGTCGCGGCTGATCGGGCTCGGCATGCTGCGCGCCGCGCGCAGCAAGCTGCAGGACTGAGCGACACGATCCTTCCGTCTCAGACCAGCCTTCCGGCAATGCTCGCGTAGAAACCGAACAGCATCAGCAGCCAGAGCAAGCCGCCGAGGATAATCCACGCGATGTTCGCCCAAGTCAGTGCGCGGTTGCTCGCGCCGGAACTGTCGCCTTCGGCGCGGTTGGCCGCGTGCTGCGCCGACAGCAGCGGCAACGCAGGCAGCAGGATCGACAGGACGAGAACGACCAACAGCACGCTCGACGAGGAGTTTTCGGGCAAGACGCGGTCGCTGAGCCAGGACACCATCAACAGGCCCACGTAGATGGAAGCCGCCATGTGCGCATTCCAGTCGCTGCGCGCGACGGTGCGCCGCAATCGTTGGTCTATCCGGCGAAACAGTATGTGCGTGAAAAAGATCTGGAAGATCGCGCGCGGCACCGGCCAGAGCTTCAGGCCATTGAAGCGTTTGTACAGCGCCCAGTGTGCGTAGAACCAGTAGATCGAGTAGAGCCCGAACGTGAACACGAACAGCAGCAGAAATTTTCGCGAGGCGACGACGTAGAACTCGCCGGGCGCGCGTTCCACCGGCTCGTCGACGCGGGCAACCGGCGGCGCATACGGGTTTTCGGTCATGACAGCAGACGTGGCGCCGGCAAACGGCAGGAATCGCGACACTACCTGTAGCCCGGCGTGTCCGCACGTACGTTTTCGAACGAGAAATTCCGGATGACCTTCCCCGTGAGACCGGGGCGTGGCGAAGCCGAGGTAGCGCATTGGTGCAGCCAGGTTCAACGGCGTATCGCGGCCAATGACACCGGAATGTTCGCAAACGTATGCGTTGGCACAGTAGGGGCCAGCGTCAGCCGATATAGCGATACGGCATCCGGCGGCGCGCAGCGATCGTGCCCATCGGCGTCAACCGGCAGACCTCGCGCGCGTTGCAGGAATACGCAGCGCAGCTCATGGAGCGTGCGCCGATCCCGTATCCACGCTTTCTCCCACCGCGAGACGCACCATGCCGCGCCGATCACGCCACGCCGTTGCCGTACTGATGCTTTGCCTTTGCGCGAGCCCCCATGCCGACGCGGGCTGCGACTTCTCCACCATCGACGCCCAGATGCAGGCGGTGCTCGACGCGAACGCGCTTTCCGGCGGGGCCGTGCTGATCGGCCGCCGCGACGGCGTGCTGCACGAGCGATTTCTGGGCGACTACACCGCCGACACGGTCATCCCGATCGCCTCGGCAACCAAGCTGCTTTCCGCGACGCGCATCGTCCAGCTTGCCGGACGCGGCACGCTGGATCTCGATGCACCGGTATCGGCGTTGCTGCCTCAGTTCACCGGCATCAAGGCGACGATGACGCTTCGGCAGATGTTCTCCCACACCGCCGGCTACGGCGACGACGAGAACCACCCCGTATTGCGCACGAACCAGCCGTCGCTGGCCGCGGCGGTCGACACCATCGCCTGCTGTGTCGATCAGCCCAATGCCTGGACGCCCGGCGCGCAGTTTGCCTACGGCGGCATTTCCATGCACATCGGCGGACGCATGGCCGAAGTTGCCACCGGCCAGGACTGGCAGCAAGGCTGGCAGACCGCTATCGGCCAGCCGCTCGGCATCACGAGCATCGACTGGCAGGGACTCGGCCCGACACTCAACTACCGCATCAGCGGCAGCGCGCGATCCAATCTGCGCGACTACGGCCGCGTGCTGCAGATGCTCGCCGCCGACGGCGTCGGCAACGGACGGCGCGTGCTCGATCCGGCCTCACTGCCGCAGCTGTTCGCCGACCAGGTCGGAAGCCTGCCGATCGCCTATGCGCCGCCGAGCGCGCCGCCGCCGGGGCAACTGCGCTACGCACTGGGCAACTGGATCGAATCGGCACCCGATGCCGCCGGCCTCGCGACGCATTCGAGCCTCGGCGCGTTCGGCTTCTTTCCCTGGCTCGATCGCACGCGCGGCCTCTACGGCGTGTTCATGCTGCGTGGCGGCGCCAACATCAACGCGACTGCGCGCCCGGTCTACCTGCAGATGCTGCAGGACGCGCGCGTCCTGGCCGACAGCGGCACGTGCACGCCAGTCCGGACCGAGGACCCGATCTTGCGCGACGGCTTCGAATAGCTCGGCCGCGGCACGACGGCCAACGCCGGCGCTACCATGCCGCGACGCCTCCACCGTGGCCCATCCATGCCTGTCGTTCTGCTCGCCCAGCATCGCTTTGCCCACGCCGCCGGATCGATCTTCGGCCTGTGCATCGATCCGCAGCGCTTCCCGCAGGTCTTCCGCGGCTACGGCCCGATCCCGGCGATACGTGAGATCGTGCTGCTCGCGCCGCTCGCCGTCGGCAGCGAGCGCGAGATCCGCAACAGCGACGGATCGGTCCTGCGCGAACGCGTGACCGCGCTGCTGCCACCGCTGCATCACGCTTATACGCTCAGCGGATTCCGTGCGCCGTTCGCGTGGCTGGTGCGATCAGGCGCCGCCGACTGGCAGCTGCAGCCGCTGCAGGATGGAACACTGCTGACCTGGACGTATCGCTTCGAAACGACGTCGTTGATCACGCGTCCGCTCGCTGCCGTACTGCTGAAACGCTGCATGCAGCCGGCCATGCAGCGCTGCCTGCATGCCATGGACGCAATGCTCAGCGGCACCAACGTCGGCTGAACGGAATGGCGCAACGGAAGACGCCGGCTGGCCCGTCGATCCGCTAACCGCCGTGTCGGGCAATCAGGGGAAACCATCCCGTTGCGCCGTTCACGGAGCGAATCATGAAGTACCGCCGCTTGCGTCTGCTCAGTCTGTCGAGCCTGCTGCTGCCCTCCTGCGCCTTCGCGCAGGCGCAAAGCACCTACTGGAACACGTTCGGACCGGATCGCGCCGCCGGCGCCTTCCTCAACATCACACGCGAACATCGCACCAGTCAGAACGCGATCGGCATCGCCACCGACACGCAGCAGCGGCTGCTCGTGCTCAACGAATGGGACGAGTCCTCGACCACCAACATGGACTGCGCCGTGACCCGGCACCTGCGCCGCGCGCGCGCGCTCGACATGGACTACACCGGACCCGACGAACTCGAAGGCACGCGCCGCGTCGCGGTCGACATGGGCGGGACCGACATCGACAACTGCTCGTCGATCGACAGCGACCGCCTGGACCGCGCCGTGATCGCCGGCACCGGCGACACCGGCAACGGACTCGGCGGATTCCTCATCCGTCTGACCGCCGACGGCAGCTACGACACGAGCTTCGCCGGCGACGGCAAGTTCTTCCTGCGCAATCTCGCCGCGTTCAGCGGCGCACAGACGCGCATCAACCACGTAGTGGCGCTATCCAACAATCGCATCGTCGCCTGCGGTTCGGTCACGCGCGGAGGCAACGAACGCATGCTCGTGCTGCGCGTGACTGCCGGTGGCGATCTCGACGTCTCCTTCAATGGCAACGGCTTTCGCGAACTCGACTTCAACGGCGGCGCGGCCGACGACGGCGCCTGCGCGCGCCTGCTCGTGCTGCCCGGCGGCGATCTCCTCGCCGGCGGTGTCGTGGCCGACAGCACCGGCGTCGACGACTACGCGCTTGCGCGCTTCAACAGCGACGGCACCTCTGACACCGGCTTTTCCGGCGACGGGCTGCTGGCCCTGCCGCACGGTTCGCAGCTCGCAGCTACGCCGATACTCAGCGATCTGGCCTACGACGCGGGCCGCGACCGGCTGCTGTTTTCCTGCTGGCTGTCCTTCAGCGCCAATCTCCCGCCGACCGGCTGCGTCATTGCGCTCGACGAAGACGGCAGCTTCGACACGAGTTTCGCGAACGGCGGGCGTTTCACCTTCCGCTATTCCGACTACCTCGGCCTTACCGCCGCGCGCGAGAACGGCGGCACGCGCACGCGCCGGCTGCTCGTGCGCGAGGACGGCATGCTCTACGTGCTCGGCCAGCACGACAACAGCACCAATGACACCGCCACGCACGGCAACACCGATGTCGCACGGCTGCGCGTGCAGCCTGACGGCAGCGTCGGCCTGTTCGGCGCGAGCACGTTCCAGAGCTTTCCGAGCGTACGCCCGAGCTTCGGCAACGTCAGCAACGCCACGGCGCTCGCCACCGACGAGCGTAACGATGAGCGCCTCATGGACGCGATCTGGTATCGCGGCAACATCGTGCTGCTCGTCGATCGCACGCGCTATCCGTCCAACGTGTTCGATCACGACGCTGACGGCAACCTCGACGAGCCCGGCCCCGCGGTGCCGGTGATCGCCGCCCTCCCCATCGATCGGCTGTTCAGTGACGACCTCGAGTTCGACGGTGTGCCGACGGCCAGTGGCAGCCTGATGCCCCTGATCAGCGTCCCGGCCGGCTACGGGCGCTATTGCAGCGTGCGTGATCCCGCGACCGGCGACTACGGCCTGCTGTCGGGGGGGCCGGGCGACGATCCGTGTGCGACCCTGCTCGGCAACAACCCGAACAACCAGATCGAACGCGCCGGGCTGTATGCGCAGTCCGGCAACAACAGCGTCGCCGGCATTTGCGGCGGCTTCATCGCGCTGTACGGCGGTGCCGGTGCCAGCGCCATGACTGCCGCGTTCAATGGCGTCAACGGACAGAGCCAGTGCATCTTTGCCAATGTCCCCACTGGGATGCCGATCTTCGCGCGGCCGTATACCGGCGCCCATGTCGGCAACGCGCAGGCGTTCAATCACGACGCGTACGGAATTCCGCTCGACGTCAGCGACTTCGGCCAGCCCGCCGGACCCTACGATGCCTGCTATGTCGACAATCGCGGCCGCCAGCGCAGTATCGGCAACCCCAACGCGAATCCGTCCACCTGCCAGGGCGACGGCTCCGGCGTCGACGAACCCGCATCGGACATCCCGGTCACGGGTTCGCGCTTCGCCGTCGCGATGGCGAGCGGCCGCGTCAGCATGGCCGTGCCGCGGCACGTGCCGCTGTTCACGCCACCGGCCAACGATCCCTACCAGCGCGAGGTTTTCGTACGCCATCAGGTCGGCGCCGGCCGCTACGCGGAAATCTTCACCGCGTACTACGCGCACATGCAGGACACCGCCGTGAGGCGCGGCCAGAGCGTCGTCGCGGGCACGGTGCTCGGGCGCATCGGCACCACGGGCGCATCGAGCGGTGAACATTTGCACATTTCCGTGCACCGCCACCGCAACCTGACGTACCGCCAGACCTTCGAGTTCGATTTCTCGGGCGGCAACCGCATGGACCGCGACTCGAGCGTGTCGGCGGTCGATCCCTGGGGCTGGCAGGCACCCGCCGGCGTGGACCCCTGGGCCTGGCGCTTCCGCGTCAATCCGCAAGGCGATGCGCTGCGCAACGACGCCGGTACGTTCAGCACGAACCTGTGGCAGGCCGGCGAAGCACCGACGCTGAACTGAAGCGCACGGCGACGATGCCGCGGCTGCCCGTCCGCCGCATCGTCGCTTTATGCAGGTATCCACGCGACCGCCGCTGTGGCGGCCGCGTCAGCCCGCAGCGGCCTTCACCGCTTCCTGCGCGACGCAGGCGGCCAACGGAGCGGGCATGCCCTTGAGGTTCTCGAGCAGCCACTGCCGGATGGCCTTCTCCCCGACCGGCAAGGCGAACGTGCCGATCGCATCGACGAAGCGCTGGCTGACCGGATCGCCCGCATAGAACACGAAGCTGTCGTCCGCGTCTCGCGCGCCGATCAGGAAAGCGCGCCAGTCGCCGCTGCGCAACGACAGCTTCAGCGTGACGCCGCGCACCTCGAGCTGGCGCCCCACCAACGGAGCGAGGCGGGTCCTGTCGGCCTCGTCCAGACAGCGGTCGATGCCGGCGCAGGCATCGGCCGAGGCCAGTTGCGGCGCGAGCAGCAGCGAGAGCAGGACAGTTTTCATGGTAATTCCCCGGACGGCCGACGGCGCAACCATGGCAGCAAACACGGCGCCCGAAAAGCCATGCCCGATGCAGGTCCCACGCATCGACGCCGCCCCGCCTCAGCCGACCAGCGCGACCAGCCCCAGGCCGAGGTGGTACCAGCCTATGCCCAGGCCGAAGAACAGCAGGAGCAGCAGCATCAGCTGGCCGTTCAACGGACCGAACAGGAACTCGCGCAGGTGCCCGGTCAGTTCCTCGATCGCACGATCGCGCACCTTGGCCAGATCGATCCCGCCGCCGCCCGCCGCATCAGCCTTGTATTCCGCGCGGTAGGCGCTGAGCAGGCAAGCCTCGACCTTGACCGTCAGCAGTGCACGCGCCTGGCGCAGCACCCAGCCGGTCAGGCCGCCGCGGCGCAGTGCCGTTTCGTCATTGCCGAGGCTAGTCCGGATCACGCCCTTCAGCGCGCTTTCCGCCTGCGCCAATGGCAGGTTGGCCAGGCGCGTGCCGAGATGCTGGCCGATCAGGGTGATCGCACGGTCCACCAGCTGCTCGACGAGTCGCCACTGTGCCTCGAGCGCAAGCGCCGCATGTGCCACTCCGCGGTTCGCGCCGTGGAGTCCGAACGCGATGAAGCCGATCACCGGCAGCAGCAGCGGCACGAGGAACCGTGCGCCACGCAGCATCGATGCCGCCCCCCCGTCGAGCGTCAGCGCGCCGAGCAGCAGCGAGCCCGCCACCGCGAGCGCGCCGCCGAGCATGCCGAGAATCGCCCACAGCAGGGCGCGTGTCGGCACGTGCCGCACGACGGCCAGCGCGGCATTGCCCGCCCCCGCGAGGACGGACGAAGTCAGCGACGCAGGCGGAACCTCAGGTTGGCCAGACATGCGCATCCTTGTGAGTGATTGATCGGACAGTCCCCAGGCGCGCGCCCATCGCATCGCACGGGACGGGGAAGCAGGCGTGGACTTGGCGATGGCGCGAAAGCCGCGGCGCGCGCGTCCCCAAGCGGCCGCATCCTAGCGCAAGCACGACAGTACGCGACGCAGCGCGGCCGCATGCTGCAGCCGACCGTGCCGCCGCTGCAGCTATGATCGGCGACCGACGCGGCATCGGTCCGCCGTCGCGGCCACGCCGCCGTCCGGCGGATCCTGCGTCACGACACTGGAGATGCCCATGTACGCCGCCCACCGAATCCCTTCGCCGCCGCTGCCACCGCGTGACTGAAGCGCAGGCACTGAACCGGCGCGACGCCAGCGCCATCGCCCGCGCCTTCCTGCCACGGCATCGCTTCGGCAACCGGGCGTCCTACTACTACGTGCGCAGCAAGCTCGCCTCCGATCCGCTGTACGGCGGCGTCGTCGAGATTCTGCGCGACAGCCGCGCGCCGCTGCTCGACCTGGGCTGCGGCCTCGGCCTGCTTGTGCATACGCTGCGCCGCGCCGGCGTCGACCTGCCCTATCGCGGCGTCGACAACGACCTGGGCAAGATCGAACGCGCGCGCATCGCGGCGACGGCAGCCGGTCTCGGCGCTACCCAGTTCGAGAGCATGGACCTGAGCGCCACCCTGCCCGCGCACCAGGGCAGTGTCGCCCTGCTCGACGTGCTGCAGTTCCTGCCGGCCGCGGCGCAGGAACGGCTGCTGGACGCGGTGTTGCCCATGCTGACGCCGGGCGCCAGCCTGGTCCTGCGCACGGGTCTTGACGACGGCAGCTGGCGCGCGCGTGTGACCCGGGGCGTCGACGAGTTTTCGCGCTGGGTGCGCTGGATGAATGCCGCGCCGACCGGTTATCCGACGCGCGAAGCGCTGAGCCGGCGCTTCGCCGCGGCGGGTCTGAACGTGGAATTCTCGCCGTTGTTCGGCCGCACGCCGTTCAACAACTGGCGCGTCGTCGCGACGCGGCCAGCCTAGTCCACCGAAGCAACGGCATCGGCGCGCGTCGATGCAGCAGTGTGCAGATCCATCGCCGCGTCATCGCCACCCGGCGCAGGCAGCACGCAGCGATAGCCGTGCGCGGCGAGATGGACCAGCACGGCCTCGACGATGGCGACGCTGCGGCCGTGCGGCGCGCCCTCGTGCAGCAGGATGATCGCGCCGGGACTCAGGTCGCGGGCGATGCGCGCGACGACGCGTGCCGGATCCGCCTCGCGCGTATCGAAGCCTCGAGCACACCAGGCCACGCGGGTCAGGCCCAGCGGCTTCAACGCCGCGGCGACAAACGGATTGGCCATGCCGACGACGGCGCGGAACCAGCGCGGCGGCCGCCCGGCTATCGCGCCGAGCACAGCCTGGGCGCGATTGATCTGCGCACGCATCGCGCGCGGCGGCAGCGCCCAGAACCATTTTTCAGGATGACTGTAGCTGTGATTGCCGATCTCGTGGCCGCGCCGCAACATCTCACGCAGGCGTTCGGGCTTCGACTCGGCGCGCTCGCCGACGACGAAGAAACAGGCCTTTGCCTGATGGCGGTCGAGCAGATCGAGGATGGCGGCGGTGTCCTCCGACGGACCGTCGTCGATGGTCAGCCAGACCGTGCGAGCGCGCGCGGGCAATCGCACCAGAACCGGACTCAACAGTCGCGATCGCGGCCACAGCGTGGCCCAGAACAGCAGCGCCTGCGTGCCGAGGATCAGCGGCATTCCCCACTGCCAGCCGAGCAACCACCCCACCATGAGTCCGACTATCTGCGCCGCGGCAAACAGCCAGGCCCAGATCCATGGGTGCCGCGGCGGACGCTGCAGCGTCGCGGCAGCGGACGGCAACGCGCGGGTATCCAGCTCGACGATGGCGCTGCTCCACGAACGCGCCGCCACCGGCGCAGTGCCGCGCATCCTAGCGTATGCCGTTGCAAGCCGTTGCGCCTCGCCGTTACCGGCATGGCGTTTTTTGTCCGGCAGCCGTCCTGTTGCGGCATTTCGCGTCACCCTGCAAGCCGCCAGGATGGCCTACCATCCCACGCAGGAGTACCGCCATGTTCCATGCCTCTACCGCCCTCATCGTCATCGACGCGCAGGAATCGTTTCGCCATCGCCCCTACTGGAGCGATGCCGACAGCGCGGCCTATTTTGACCGCCAGCAAGCCCTGATCGACGGCGCACGCCAGGCCGGCATCCCGGTCGTGCAGATTTTCCATGTGGAACCGGAAGGCGCGTTCTCACTCGCCTCGGGCTGGGTGACGGCGCTTGCGCCGCTGCGCGTCGATGCTGCGGCGGTGTTCCACAAGACGCGCCACAGTGCGCTGGTCGGCAGTGGTCTCGATGTCTGGCTGACCGAACAGGGTATCCGCCGCCTGCTGATCAGCGGCATCCGCACCGAGCAATGCTGCGAAACCACGACACGGCACGCCTCGGATCTGGGCTATGCGGTCGACTTCGTCAGCGAGGCCACACTGACCTTCGCCATGCGCGACGCCCGGGGCCGCGACTGGAGTGCCGCGGAGATCAAGGCCCGCACCGAACTCGTGCTCGACCAGCGTTTCGCGCGCATCGTGACCGTCGCACAGGCACTGGCCGGCGGCGAACGCCTCGCCGCATGAGCATCGCGGCCGCCCGCATCGTGCCGGTATGGGTGGTCGTGCCGCCGCGCTGCCTGCTGCTCGACGTGGCCGGACCGGTCGAAGTCCTGCGCCGCGCCAACATCGAGCAGCAGCAGTGGCGCTTCGAGGTCCACTATGCCGCGGCGCGCTCGCGCCTGCCGAGCTCCGCGGGACTGCAGCTTGCACAGCTGCGGCCACTGCCGGCACAGCTGCCCGACGACGTCGTCGTGCTGGTCAGCGGCAATGTGGACGATGTGTATTTTGCGGAAACGCCGCCGCGGACGCAGGATGCCGCGGACGAAGCACGCATCGTCGACTGGCTGCGAACGCGCCTGCGTCCGTCGCACCGGCTGTTGTCGATCTGCTCCGGCGCGCTGCTCGCCGCGCGCGCCGGGCTGCTCGACGGCCGCGCGTGTACCACGCATTTCTCCTGCCTCGACGAATTGCGCGCGCTCGCGCCAGCGGCGCGCGTGATGGACAACCGCCTGTTCGTCGAGGACGGCAACTGCTGGAGCAGTGCCGGCGTCACCGCCGGCATCGACCTCATGCTGCACTGGCTGTCGCGCCTGGCCGGACCGGCCTGCGCGCTCGCGGTCGCGCGCCAGCTCGTGATCTACCTGCGCCGCAGCGGCAACGATCCGCAGCTGTCGCCATGGCTGGAAGGCCGCAACCATATCCACCCGGCGGTCCACCGCGTGCAGGATGCGATCGCGGCCGCGCCGCAGCAGGAATGGAATCTCGCCGCGCTCGCCCGCGCTGCGAATACGAGTCCGCGCCACCTCTCGCGCCTGTTCAACGAGCACGCCGGCATGAGCCTGCCGGACTACGTCAATCGATTGCGCGTCTCGCTCGCCCGCGAACTGCTGCAGACCACACGCCTGGACATGGAGCGCGTCGCCGAACGCAGCGGCTTTGGTTCCGCGCGACAACTGCGCCGCGCCTGGTCGCGCAGCCATGAGGCGACGCCGCAGGAAGCGCGGAAGTCGGGCGAAGGGTAAATTTGGATATGCGTAGCAAACGTCGGCCGAATGGGTCGGTGGGCAATTGCGGTCCGACGACGGACGGGCACCGCCGACACCATCCCCACCCAACCCTCCGGCCCGTCGCGCGTTCAGAACGATGAGAACCTGCGGTTCTGAGCCATCGTTCTTCACCCCCTTGAAGGGGAGGGCTTTTCTCCCTCCCCTTCAAGGGGGTGAAAGGTGGCCGTTCAGAACCGAAGGTTCTGGCCACCTTGAACGCCCAGCGGGCCGGAAGGCCGCGATGGGGATGGTGTTCTCCCGTCAAGCTCTGCTCAGTTCGGATCAAGCCTGCAGCAATAGCCTTCCTCGCGCGTCTCGACCGCTTCCGTCTCCACCGCACTGGTGAGCTGCAGCGACTTGATCGGCGGCGTGAAGCGCTCGTACGGCAGTTCCACGCGCGACCAGCTGAAGTCCCATTCGCGCACGCACTGGTCCTTCTTGTTCGGATCGGTCTGCACGAGATAGAAGTCCTGGGCGTCGCCGCTGCCGTCCCAGTCGCTGAAGGTGCTGCCGGCCATCACGAAGCGGTCGCGCTTGTTGTCGATCGCCATCAGCGTCTCACGCTTGTCGCTCTGGGTGCTGTAGCGGAACTGGCCGCCGACCGGACCGAGGCTGGCGTCGTCGGCAGTCAGCGCAAAGCCGTCGCCTTGCGTGAGCGCGCCGGCAATGGTGCCGGTCGCGACGATGGTCGGCACGAAGCCGGTCGAGTTCACGAGCGTCTCGACGACATCGAACGATGTGGCGCCGTCGGTCGCGTCGCGCCACACCGACTGGGCTTGCGGCACGCAGGCACCGGCATTGAAGCGGGTCAGGTAGACCGACGGATTGGCGGCCGTTGCCGGCTGCGTCGCACCGACCAGCACCGACTCGGCGGCAAAGCCGCCCGCGGTCAGGCGCGTGATACCGAAGTAGTCCTCGTTGGTGCTGTCGGTCGCTCCGAGCACGGCGTTGCACTGCGGCGCGCCGGTGCTGAGCACGCGGAACATCAGGCCGCGCCGGTCGAAGTTCCAGCTCGTGCCCCGCGCAGCGGAACCGGCGACGACGATGTCGGGCAGGTTCGAACTCAGCGAGCGGTTTTCGGTCACCGCGCGGAAGCGCAGCCCCAGCGGATGGTTGGGCTGGCTGTAGGCACGATCCCAGATCGGCGCGCCGGCCGTGGTCAGGCGCAGGATGCGCCCGGCTACCGCACCCGCGGGTGCCGGCAGGTTCTCGTCGCCGACCACGATGAGCTGGCTCGGCGGCGGCGGTACCGGCGACAGGGTCGGGCCCGCCTCGATGATGTCGTAGCCGATCGCGCGGCTGCCCGTGGTGGTATTGCCGAACACGCGCGTCCACACCGGCTTGCCGTCGCAGTTGATGCGCAGCACATAGATATGCGTATCGGTGCGCACCATGGAGCCGGTGAGCGCGAAACCGGTGCCGTCGCGCAGTTCGACGATCGCGTTCGCGGTCGTGCGCGTGCTGCCGCCGACGCGATAGGCGTATTGCCACAGCGCCGCACCGTTGTCGTCGACGCGCGTGACCAGCGCCTCGATGCCGGTGCTGACCCGGCGCGTGCCGGCAATGATGCTGCCGGTGCGCGGACAGTAGTTGACCGACTTGACGTCCTCGCCAGCGTCGTTCGCCGGACGTTCGCCGTAATAGGCTTCGAAATTCTGCGCCTGCGCGAGCGGTGCGATCAGGCCAGCCAGCGGCAGCGCGAGCGCGGCGAGCAACTGCGCGCGCAGCGGATTGCGTTTCAGGGATTTCATGCACGATCTCCGTTGACTTCGGGTTGTCATTGCGATGTGTATCGACGCACGACGGGCCCCCGCGCCGTGGCGTGAGGAAGTTCCGAACGCGGTGTAGGCTCGTACCCTTCCTCATGGTGAACCGGCGCAAGCAGAACGCGCGCCGGTGCTCGAGCAGACCTTTCAGCTGCCTGCCCCGTATCGAACGCCCTGCAGCGCGCAAAGCGAACGGCGCGCGTCGTCCGATTGGAGACATGTTAATACGTATATTTTGCATTTTGTTGATGCAATGCGGAAAAAATCATCGATGCATGCGGGTAATTTTCCCGCTCGTCCTTCCGATCCGGGCGAGCAGCCGGCGGGATCACAAATTTAATATATTTTTTACATTAAACAATATGCTGCGCAATTAACGCATTGCCGGCCCTGGTTCATACCTGACCGCGACAATTCGGGCATCTCGCAAGCGCGACGGACCCGCCGGCAGGTCCGGTAGGCAACCGCCGTCCCCTGGCCTAAGATCAGGGCCGCGCGCAGCCTGCCGGCAAGCGGAATGCCGCTGCGCACCGAGAGACCAGCCACGCCAGGTCTACCGCGCGGGCGCCGGAGGCGCTGGCGGCGGACGGGAAGAACCGATGTTCCGTATCCTCATCGCCAACAGCAAAGGCGGCTGCGGCAAGACCACGATCACGAGCACGCTGGCCGGCTACTACGCCCGGGCCGGGCGAGTGACGAGCCTCGTCGACTGCGATCCGCAGGGTTCTTCGCTGGGCTGGAACCAGTTGCGCGGCGCGCATCGCGCGCCCGTGCGCGCACTGGCCAGCAACGATCCGGTCCACGGCCTCGGTGCCGGCTGGGTGCTGCGTCTGCCCAGTGACACCCAGGTGCTGCTGATCGATACGCCGGCCGGCCTGCGGCCGCATGAGTTCGGCCCGTTCGCACGCCACGCGGATGTGCTGCTGGTGCCCGTCGTGCCCTCGCCGCTCGACCTGCGCGCGACGCTCGGCTTCCTCGACGTGGTGCGACGCCTGCCCGAGGTACGCCAGGGCCAGCTGCGCGTCGGACTCATCGCCAACCGCGTGCGCGAGCGTACCGTGGCCGTGCGCGATCTCGACGCGACCCTGCAGCGCCTGACCCAGACCTGCCTCGTGCGCATCCGCGATTCGCAGGTCTACCTGAAAATGGCCGCTGCCGGCATGAGCCTGTTCGAGGACGACAGCACCGCCGCGCGTGGCCATCGCGACGATTGGGCAGCGCTGATCGAATGGCTAACGCTACGCGAGCAGGAGCGCCGCGCGCACGGCAAGGTCGCGTTCCTGCCGACCGCGCGACCCGGCACCGGCTAGTGTCCCGTCCCGCAATTGCCATGGATTGATTCCGGCGTCTTGACCAGCTTCGCGATTGAACACCGCCGCGATACGTCGTTGCGCCCCGTCGCGCCAATGCGGTACGTCTCCTCGCCGCGCCTGGTCTCGCGGCGGAATTCGTCCGGAATTACATTTGACGAGATGGCGAAACCGGGGTCTAGCCTTCGAATCCGTCGGCAAAGATCGGCGTTTCGACCCACAGCGGGTTGTCCGCGTAGAACACGTCCCAGGTGCCGTTCGTGTCGTTGGGCACCTGCTGGTTCGACAATGAGTACCAGACTACGCCGGTGCCATCGGCGCTCAGGCGCGGCTGGTGCACGTTGCCCGAATCGCCGCCTACGCTGACGAGCGCGATGGTTCCCTCGATGAGATCGATGACGTAGACGCCGCCGAGCTCGGCACCGGCATATAGCCGGTCGGTCGAGGCGAATACGAGATAGCGGCCGCTGTAGTCGAAGTCGGGCTCGTCGTTGAACCCTTCGCGCGGCAGATTGCCTGCGGGGATGCTCAGCGCGATCGTCGAGTCGCTGCTCGGGATGCGCAGGTACAGCGTGCTCTCGGCGAATTTTCCCCAGTCCGGCAGCGAAGTCGCGCTGCTCGAGAACGCGAGCAGCGATCCGTTGGCGTTGAGTGCGGCTGTGTAGCTCGTGGCATCGTTCGCCTGCACGCCGCCGGGTCCCACGTTGATGCGCTGCGGCGGCAGGCTGCCGTCGCTCGCGACGAGAAACAGGTCGACTCGGCCGTTGGTGTCGCCGCCGACGAGATTGCTCGCGAGCGAGGCGAACAGCACACGGCTGCCGTCGCCGGAGATGCGTGAAGATTCGCTGCCGTTGTTGCTGTTGCCGTCGCCGGGCGTGCTGCTGACGCGCCGCTGCGTGCCGAGGCTCAGGTCGCGCACGTAGATGTCGGGCCGGCCGTTGGTGTCGCTCGCGCTGAGTTCGTCGCTCGATCCATAGGCGATGCGCCGGCCGGCGACATCGATCGACGGCGCATCGCAGCCGAACGTGCCGGCGCTGCCGTTGGGCTTGAGGTCGATGATCTGCAGCGTGTTCGCGTTGCGGTCGAGCAGATAGCAGTTGCGGAATCCCGAACCGGGGACCAGCGCACCGAACGACGCGAACACGATGCGCGAGCCGTCGCCCGAGATCGATCCGCCGAAACTCGCCGCCTCGCTTTGCGCACCGCCAGCCTTGACGCTGATGCGCGTCGTCGTGCCGAGCAGACGGTCACGCAGGAACAGGTCCGATGCGGCATTGGTGTCGCCGGCGACGAGATTGGTCGCGTCGCTGACGAACGTGACGTAGCGGCCATTCGCGGAAACCTCCGCAAAGCGGCTCTGGCTGTTGGCCTGGCCGCCCCCGGTGCCGACGCTGATGCGCTCGGCTGCCGCGGCGTCAGCGGCCAGGCCGATCAGGAAAGCGCACGCCAGGAAACGCGTGCGGGAAACGACAGTGCGATGCGACATGCCCACTCCGAGTACAGGGAACCCGGTGGCTTGTTACGCGGCGTCGCGGCAAAAACCTCAACGGTGCTTGCCGGGTCCTTCGCAAACGGCGGCAGTGGCAGCCGCGCGCGCACGCCGCGGCCGCACGACGGCGGATGACGGCGCTGTGCTACCAGCCTCGTCGGCCAGCCCCAGCGCCTCACGCCGCCGTCGCGTCAGACACTGCACCGTATAAGCGTAGGACCATTGCACGAGCTCGCGCAGATACCCCGCCGGAAAGCGGTGCACATCGACGATCGTGATCCAGCGAAAGCGTCCCATGTAGCGTGCCGGCCGGACGCCCGGCATGTCGGTGAGCTCGACGAATCGCTCGGGTGTCACGCGAAAACTGAAGCGCCAGCGCTCTGGTTCGCTGGTCTTGAACCAGGCGAAGTTTTTCTCGCCGACCGAGTAGACAAGGATATTGCTCGGCTCGCCGAGCAGCCGCTCGTGAGTCGCCGGCAAGCTGCGGCAGAACGCTTTGGCCTGTTCGACATTCATGACGATGCTCGCGCGCTCAGGTGAGGCGCGCCATCGTAGCGATGTCCGCAGCGGCCGTCTGCACGGCGCCCGCGACGCGAACACGTCGGCACATTGGGGGCAATGCCGCGCGACTGCGTCAAACCGGTTAGCAGCGTGACTGCCGGCGGACTCCGTGTTTTCACCTGAGTACAGAGACTTCGCCGCGTCGCAACGAACGTAGGGCACGCACGAAACCGGGCGCGCCGTTTAGCGTGAACTTAACCCAACCTACGAACCCGATCGTATTTAATCGGCACCGCAACAAACGGACCCGCCACAGATACCCGGCACTACGTCGGCGGACATGACCGTACCGACATCACAGGGAGAAATACCATGCGTCGCTGGCTTCATCGCGCAAGTCTCTGCTTTCTCGCCGCCGGCGCATTGCCGGCCCAGGCCGTGTACATCAACACGCGCGGTACCGGCCAGGCGCTGATCTATCCGTACTACACCGTCAACGCGGGGCAGCAGACCATCTTCTCCGTGGTCAACACGACCGACCGCGCCAAGCTTCTTTCGGTCGCGTTCCGCGAGGCTTACAACGGCCGTCTCGTGCTGCGCTTCGACGTCATCGTCGGCGCGCACGACACCTGGAACGCGACGACGTTCGCGCCGCAGGTGGACGTCACCAACGGCACCGCGCTGGGCGTGCGTGACGACAGCTGCACCATACCCCGGGCAAGCGAGTGGACCGGCGTCATCGGCGGCGCGCCGTACCAGGAATTCCTGCCGTTCGACTACACCGGCAGCGCCGCGGACGGCGGCCCGACGGGGGTGTCGCGCATGCGCGAAGGCTATTTCGACATCATCGAGCGCGCCGAACTCGGCGGCGCCCTCGCGACCGCCGCGAACGAGCGCAACTGCGCCGCGTTCGACCCGCTGACGGCCCTGGTCGGCAACCCGGCGCTGACCCCGCCCGGCGGCGGCCTGCGCGGCAGCTTCGCCGTGGTCAACATCGCCCAGGGCACGATTCTTGGCGGCAATGCCACCGCGATCGACGGCTTCTCCACGACGGTACTGCTCTCGGCGACGATACCGCCGATCGAATACGACACGTTTGCCGCAGTCAACGCCGGTGGCGGCAACGTCAGCGCGCAGGTTCCGGTCGGCGGCAAGCTCGTCGACCTGACGTTTCCGCCGGCGCGCAGCGTGGACGCCCTGTCCGCCCTGCTGATGACCGACTCGCTGCTGGGCGACGTGACGAACGAAGCAGGCCTCGGCAGTCATAGCGAGTGGATCATCACCGCGCCGACCAAGCGCTTCCACACCGACCCCGATCGTGCGCTAACCCAGATCGCACCGTTCACGAGCCAGTTCGGCTTCCCCCACGCCAACGCGTCGTGCGTGCCCTTCAGCGCTACCCTGCATGACCGTACCGGCCGCAGCATCGCCGTGCCGCCGGATTTCGTGTTCTCAACGTCGCCACCGCTCCAGCTGCCGCAGCACGCGCTATGCCATGCGATGGATGTCGTCAGCTTCGGTTCCCCGGTCGGCCCGTCAGGAACTCCGGTGCTCGGCTCGGCCTTCGGCACCCATGTCGGCAACCCGACGCCGGCCACGGAAACCGGCGCGCTCGAACTCAAGCTCGGCGACGTTGGAGGCACGCGCAGCCATCTGCCGGCAGGCAGCTCCGGTCCCGGCTTGCGCGGCCTGCCCGTGATCGGCTTCGAAGCCATCAGGTACGTCAACGCCAACGTGATGCCCGGCGTGCTCGCCAACTACACGCTGGGCCGCCCACTCAACACGACCGCGAACTGCACCAGCCCCAGCGGCGCGGCAATCGCCTGCCCCTGATCCCTCTGGCCGCGATGCCTTAAACCAGCCGTCCGCCCCAGGTGCGTACGGGGTGGCCACACTCGAAGCGCAGAGCTGGATGCTCTCCGCTTCGCTTGCGCCCTGACATCCTGTTGAACTCTCCCACGCTGCCGCACGTCGCCGTCGCGGATACGACGACGACGGCCTTCTCTGCTTTTTGATCTGATTTACTCACATGAGCCGCACCGGCAGACGCATCTGCCGTTCGCCGCGCCCGTCGAACGCGAGACAGGCACAGTCCTGTGCGGATGGCCCGCGATCCGTCGTTCCAGCGTGGTGAGCGTTGCCACCACCCCCATCGACCGGAGTGATCTCATGAAGCTGTTCCGCCCTGCGCTGCTGCTCGCCCTGCTGCCGTTGCTGTCTGCCTGTGCCGGCAGCCCCGAATCGCTGGCCAAGGACCTGCAGTCCGCGTTCGAGAAAGGCGACATCGATGCCGTGCTGGCCCTCGCTCAACTCGATGGCACGCCGTCGGACCTGCGCTATTTCATGATGGATCAGGTCATCGACTGCGGCGCGGCGGATACCGCCTGCACCGCCAGCGTCGCGCCGCTCGACGAGAAGTTCATCAAGAGCCTCGACGGCCTGGCCGAACAGGGTATGGAGGCTGCGATCAGGCCCGAAGGCCTGATCGTGTTGCAGATCCAGCAGAAGGACGGCCAGGGCAGTGGCAAGGCGCAGATGCCGTACGCCAAGGTCGACGGCAAGTACCGACTCGTCGCGCAACGCTACACCGCCGCGAAGCTGGCCGAAATGCGTGCGACGACGAACCAGCAGATACTCGACAAGATGCTCGCGGCCGGCATCTACGATTCCGCCGCGGGCGAACGCCGCACCGACTGGAAAGACACCGCCACCGAGTTGCCCGCCGACGGCGGCGAACCCGGCCAGGTACTGCTCAGGACCAGCACGGCACTGCATGCGGCCGTACTCGCCAATGATCCGGATGCCGCGGTCAAGTCCGGCGACGGCTTCGCCCAGATGGTGCTCGGCGACAAGGACTACGACGGCAAGCCCGTCGCCCTCGACGTGCGCAAGGCCAAGCTGCGCGCGCAGTCGATGCGCTTCCTGCACGACGTCAAGGTATCCGGCGGCTGGCTGCGCGGCGACGAAGCCGTGCTGCTCGTCGATGCCAAGGACGGCATCGGCTGGATCCGTCGCGGCGCGCTGTTCATGAGCAAGAGCGACGGTCAGTGGGGCATCAGCGGCAAGCAGCTCATCGGCTATCCGCAATAAGCCCGGCGACGCCTGTCCGGATTTGCGATCCAGGCATGGATCGCCCGAGGGCCGATCGCCAACGCGATCGACCCTCCGAGATCGCGCGCAAGCGCCGCCTGCGCCGTTCGATCGGGAAAGACGCTATTGCGCCTTCCTCAACGACCTGTCAGAGCTCGAAGCCGTTGCGCGAAATCACATCGCTCGGGGCAAGACTCAGGATTTCGAACCCATCCAGTCGCGCCTCGCCGCTCGCGCCGGCGCTCCTGGCCACGGCGAGATTCAGCACGCCATCGCTGACCGTCGCCACGTCGCCGAGACGCAGTGCTTGGCGCAGGCCCGCCCAGCGATACAGATCGAATCCCGCGAGCAGCGGCGTACCTTCGAGCGCCACGTCGATGCCGCGCGCGACTGCCGTGAACCAGCGCCATTCGGAAAAATGCAGTACGACCAGATAGCGTCCGTTCGGCACATTCACCGCATAGCTGAAGGCCGCGCCGCGCCGCGTCGAGCGGTACAGCGCATCGTCCTGCGTGCCGAGCAGCGTGGTCACGCCGCTGGTCAGCGCTTCGGTCGCGCCGCCGGTGAAGCCACTGTCGGCCGCGAAGGATTGCCCGGTGCTCACCGTCAGCGCGCTCCCGCCGCCGTTGACCGCATGCACCGCCGGTCGCGGCACGCCCACGCCGAGTACGAGCACGCTCGCGCGCGCCGTCGCGGTCAGCGCACCATCGTTCGCGCGCGCTTCGATGCGATACAGCCCCGTGCGTGCCGGCGTGAACCACGCCAGCGCCGGATCCGCCGCATCGACCTCGATAGACCCTGCGAGTGGACTCTCGATCAGCTCGAAGGTCACGCCGGCAACGGCCTGCGGCTGTTCGTCATCGTCCACCAGCGCACGCAGGCGCAGCGGTTCGCCGACGCGGGCGACGGGCTCCAGCCATAACGCCACGCGCGGCGCGCGATTCGCCGGCGCCGGATGCGTGACGCGCACGCTGCGCGAGAACGTCGTAGTGCCGCCGTAGCCGGCGAAGTAGCTCGTGCCGGTGGCCTGCAGCCGCAGCAGCGTCGTCGCGTTGGGCGGTATCGCCAGCGACGCGGTGCTGAAGCTGGTCGTGCCACTCGCTGCACCGCTGAGCGCGCCGAAGGTGTAGTCGATCGCCGTGGGCAGCGCATCCGCCGGCACCGTGCCCGCAGCGGTCAGGTTCGCCGCGCCCGTATACCAGCGCGGCGCCATGGTCGGTGTCGTCAGGACAACGCGCGGTCCGGTCGCGGCCATCGGCAGGCGCCAGCGCTGCGCCAGCATCCACGGCGCGAGCTTCGCGACCTTGTACGACTCGGTCCAGATGCCATGGTCGCCGGTCGCGAATTCGGTATACAGAGGATCACCGCCGCCGGCGCGCAGCGTCGCCACGCTCGTGCGCGAATTGGCGACCGGCACGGTGCCGTCGTTGACGGCATGGAAGTACCAGGCTGGCGTATTCCAGAGCCGGTCGCGATCGATCGCGCTGCTGACGACGCCGGCCGGACAGATCGGGATCGCTGCCGCCGCGACGGCGTCGTAGCGCTGCAGGAAGCCGATGGTGCCGCCGCCGCCCATGGAGAGGCCCGACACGTAGAGCCGCGCCGGATCGAAGCCGAATTCGCGCTGCACGTCGTCGAGCAGATCGGCGAGGCCGGCCGTCGGGTTGTCGTTGCCCCACCACTCCGGCGTCTGCGGCGCAGCCATGATGACGGGCTGTCCGAGCGTCGCCGCATCCTCGGCGAGCTTGAACGCGCCGTTCGCGCGATTGCCAAGTTGCGCCGTGTTGTTGTTGCCGGTCTCGCCGGCACCGTGCAGGAACAGCAGCAGCGGACAGCGCCGGCTCGCGCAGGCCGCCGGCACGTGGATGCGATACGGCAGCGCGAATCCGTTGCCGCCGTCGACCGTGACCGTGCGGTAGGCGAAATCGTTCGCCGTCAACGCCGAAGCCGGCGCCGCCGCGAGCAGACACAGGGCGATCACTGCTGCACGCATGAGTGGTACTCCGACGGGGATGTTCCTCGCGGCCATGCTAGCGATGCGGGCATTCAGGGTTGTGACGAACGTCGCGGAGCCTGCACTGGTTTTTTCGCTGCGCTGCAAGCTCATCGCAACGTCGGCGTGGCATACACTCCGGCCGGCAATTTGGATTTGTGATTGCCGCCACGTATTCCACTAACGTCGAAAGGGGAGCCATGAGCAGCCAACCTAGCCAACCGCGCCGACCGAACATCCTCGTCATTCTTGTCGACCAGCTGCGTTTTCCGCGCTTCGCCTATGGACCCGACGGCGGTTTTGCGCCCGCACTGAAGAACATTGTCGGCTTCCAGGGCGGCGACGCCGACCTCGATCCCTACCAGGAATATTTTCCGGGACTGACCGCGCTGCGCCGCAATGCCGTCGTGCTGCGCAAGCACACGATCGCCTCGTCGGCCTGCATCCCGAGCCGAGCCGCGCTGATGACGGGCCAGTACGGCACGCGCACCGGCGTGACCCAGACCGACGGACTGTTCAAGAACGGCGACGCGGAAAGTTTTCCCTGGCTCGCGGCCGACGGCATCCCAACCCTCGGCCACTGGTTTCGCGGCGCGGGCTACCGCACCCACTATTTCGGCAAGTGGCACGTCAGCAACCCGCCCGACCACAGCCTCGACGCGTATGGCTTCGACGACTGGGAGCTGTCCTGGCCCGAGCCGCACGGATCCAGCATCAACAACCTCGGCGCGTATCGCGATATCGGTTTCGCCGATCTGGTCTGCGGCTTCCTGCGCGGGCAGGCGCTGGGGCTGGACTACAACCGCAAGCTCGCCCAGCAATTGCAGAGCGTGCCGCTGGCACCGTCGCCGAAGCCGGAACAGAAACCCTGGCTCGCGGTCGCCTCGTTCGCGAATCCGCACGACATCGCGACCTATCCGGCACTACCGCGCGGCCTGGATCCGACCGCGCCGAAGTTCGGCCCGCTGACCGTGCCCGCCGCCGGCACGCCGGCCAATCCGCCAACGGCGGGCACCTTG
Source organism: Tahibacter sp. (assembly GCF_032229445.1). Lineage (NCBI taxonomy): Bacteria > Pseudomonadati > Pseudomonadota > Gammaproteobacteria > Lysobacterales > Rhodanobacteraceae > Tahibacter > Tahibacter sp. Next base: position 100,177 of record NZ_JAVTWC010000125.1, on the reverse strand, counting down.
CAGTTCGATCTGAATCCGCACGGCTTGCCGCAGGACAACGCGAAGATCGCGCCGACCACGAACGAGAACCTGCGCGACAACAAGCCCCACTGCCAGTACGACTATTCCTACAAGATGGGCCTGGCGCTCGCGAGCAAGACGGGCCTCAGCGCGAAGGAACAGGCCGGCCTCGATCCGGTCACCGCGGCGCTGCTGTCGGGCATTCCGTTCCAGCTCACCGCGAATCCCGAGGACGGCGCCACCAAGTTCCTGCAGTACTACGCCTGGCTGCAGCATCTCGTCGACGGACACATCCACCGCGTGCTGACCACGCTCGACGAGTCCGGTCTGCGCAACGACACCATCGTCGTGTTCATGGCCGACCACGGCGAGTACGGCGCGGCGCATTCGTTCCTCATGGAGAAATGGCATGCGGCCTATCAGGAGGCACTGCACGTTCCCGTGGTGGTGCAATCCGCGCGCTACAACGACAGCGACACGATGCGCCAGATCGACGCGCTGACCAGCCACGTCGACATCGTGCCGACGCTGCTCGGTCTGGCCGGCGTCGACGAGAACGAGGTCGAGCGCATCGCCGCGCAATTGCGCCAGCAGCGCCCGGTGCCGCCGTTCGTCGGCGCCAACCTCGCGCCGCTGGTACGCGGCGAGACTGACGTCGTCACCGAACCCGACGGCACGCCACGCGAAGGCGTGCTGTTCGTAACCGATGACGAAATCACCCAGCCGCTGAGCGGCACGGGCGATCCGCACCAGATCCACAACGACCGCGAGTTCGCGGTGTTCCTGGAACTCGTCGACGCCGTGCGCACCGGCGACAGCCGCGTGCCGCACAGCGGGCCGGTCAGCGACCTCATGCCCGGCCCGGTGCGCCAGCCCAACCACGTGCGCTGCGTGCGCTCGGGCGAGTGGAAGCTCGCGCGCTATTTCGACCCGAGCGGCGCGCACGCCGACCAGTGGGAGCTGTACGACCTCGACGGCGACGGCTGCGAAGCGGTCAACCTGCTCGTCACCGACGCGCCATTCCCGACGCCGATCGCCAATCCGCCGGCGCCGCATACCGATGCGGAAATTCGCCGCACGGCCGAACGGCTGCACAAGCTGCTCGATCGCTACGAGGCGGAAAAGCTGTCGTGGCCGAAGGCGGGTTGATCACACGCGAGAAGCCATCGTCGTAACGACAACCGCTGCAACCACAGGAAAAGCAGGCTGGGGCGAGCAACGCGAGCCCCAGCCTATGCAGAGACCTGCAGACGCAACCACTCTTCGCATTCCAGCCGCATCACCAGACAATCGTCCAACCCGAAGCGACGCGGCCCCACCGGCACGAAACCCAGGCGCGCATAGAACGCCTGCGCGCGTACGTTGGACGCGAGCGGATCGATGACGACGGCGCTGACCGCTGCATCGGCGAAGCAGCGCTGCAACGCCAGCTGCATCAGGCGCGTGCCGTGACCGCGGCCGAGATAGGCCGCTTCGCCGATCCAGATGTCGATCGCGCGCAGATCCGCGGCGATGTCGCCCCAGTAGTGACTGTCCTCGCGCGCCGGGTCGATGATCTGCACGAAGCCGATCGCGACGCCGTCGACTTCAGCGATGAGCTGTTCGCGCCAGTCGACCGCGCGCGCCAGTTCGGTTTCCCAGCCCCAGTCGTCGTTCGGATCCGATTCGAGCACATGCGGCTCGTCGTCCCAGTCACGCAGGCGTTCGAGGTCGGCCAGTGTCGCCGGCCTCAGCACTACGTTGGTCATGTCGATGCTCCTTGGCGAAGAAGTCGCCGGCAGCACGCATTACGCGGCCGTTCGCGCGGATGCGCGTCCCGTGCTGCCCGCAGCCGCGTCGATGTACTCCGACGACCCGGCCGATTCGTCAGCGGACGCCGCGCGGAACCAGTGTTCCGTCGCCGCGTCCGCCGGCACCAGGAATTCCACGCGCAAGCGTTCCACGCGCGTATCCAGCGGTGCATGCAGGCTCGCGATCACGACGAACAGCGCGAGGCGCACGTCGCCGAACCGATAGCGCAGCAGCACCACGGGCGCCGCCTGCGCGCCCGCGTCGCTCTGCAGCAGCTCGCGCACTTCGGGATTGGCTGCCAGACGCGCGACCAGTGCATCGAGTTCGGGCCGGCGCAGCTGCACGTGCTCGGCCATGTAGCGACGCAGCAGGCAGGCCGCCGCCTCGCTCCAGTTCTCCAGCCGGTCGCGCCGCGCGCCGGGTCGCAGCATGAGTTCGAACACGTTGTCGCGCGGCACGCTCACGAGCGGTTCGCCGCGCACCGCCGACCACAGTCGCGCCGCACCACGGTTGCCCTGCTCTATCCAGGCGCCATCGCGCAGCAGCAGCGCCGGAAACGGCTCATGCGTCTGCAGGAACGCGGCCATCGCGCGCTCGACCAGGTCGACCTCGACCTGCGACTGTGCGCCGCCTTCGAACACCGGCGCGAAACCGGCGGCGAGCAGTAGCTGGTTCTGCCGCGCCACATCCAGCCCCAGCGCCGCGCTCAGCGCGAGCACCACGCCACGACCGGGCCGCGCGCGACCGCTCTCGAGAAAGCTCAGGTGCCGCTGCGAGATGCCCGCGACCAGTGCGGTCTGCAGCTGGGAACGGCCGACGCGGCGCCGGCTCGCGCGCAGCAGATGGCGAAACGACTCGGCGGCAGGCAGCAGATCGTTCATCGTCGGGGCCACGCAGTGGAGCGAACATCATGCTAAGCCCACACGCGCCGCAAGTAGCCGGCGCAATGCAGCGCTTGCGCAGTGCTGCAACATGGTCGTCGCGGCTTCTGCGCACGCGCACATTCGTACGCCGTTGCACATTGTCCATTTCTTGCGAACTCGTCGCGCACGAACGGGGCTGCGGCTGAACGATTACCTGCGCGGTAATTGTCCGGCCGCGGCCGAGGCGCTGAGCTGGCGATGCGGCCGACCTGCGCCGCGCACGGAGATTTCGCATGAAAACCCTGATCGCTTCCAGCCTCGTCCTCGCCAGCCTGCTCGCCGCCACCAGCGCCGGCGCCACGTCGCATCCACGCTGCCGCGCGATACGCGGCGTCATCAACGACGTCCAGGTCACGGCCGGCTGCACCAGTCCCAGCGGCTTCTGCGCCGCCGGCACCATCGACGGCAATCGCGGCTTCCATGGCAGCACCTATTTCGTCATGGATGGCGCCGTGCGCGGCCCGGCGACGGCGCCCGGCACGCTGGCGACCTCGGGTCTTCTGACCTACACCTTCGGCAACGGCACGCTGACCGTGCGCGAAAGCGGGCTGTCGGGCCTCGTGCAGGACGGCGACGCCTACTTCACGGCGTTCCAGCAGGTGCAGTCCGGCACCGGCCGCTACGCCGGCGCGACGGGCTACTTCTACGTGCTTGGCCAGGCACTGCCGGACCACTTCGAAGCGGAAATCCAGGGGGAGCTCTGCACGCGCTGAACGCGCTGGAGGCGAAGTGAGGGAACGGGAGTGAGAAACGAGTGACGGCCAAGCACCGCGTCGCCGCATCACTTGTTTCTCACTCCTCTACCCAATTTCCTGATTTCCGCTGTCATCGTTGCCGCCCTGCCCGTATAGGACTCAGGCAAGTCCACTCACGCCGGAGTCTTCCATGTCCACGATCATCTGCCGCTTCGCCGCGGCATCGCTGCTGAGCCTCGGTAGCGCCTTCACGCTCGCCGCCGCTGCGACCGAAACCCACGATGCCTGGCGCAGCGCACAACAGGCGCGACTGGCCGCGCAGGACGACCGCGACAGCCGCATCGCCGCGGTGCTGCTCGCGCTGCCCGCCGACGCGAATGCGCCCGTTCCGGCCGCGACAACGGCGACGACCGATGCACTCGTGCAGGCCAATCCCGACGATGTGCTGTCGCTCTACCTCGCTGCACTGGTCTGCCAGTTGCAGCCGTCCTGCACGAGTGTGGCCTACGTCGACCGCCTGACCACGCAGGCGCCGGACAACGCCGTGCACTGGCTGCTGCGTCCCGCTGCTGCCGCGCCTGACGACACGCAGTTGCGCAACGCAGCGCAGGCGAGGAACGCGCAGCCGCATCTGGGCGAGCTGCGGGCCGTGCTCGGAAAGGCGCTGGGAACACCGACCGCGGCGACCGCAGCAGCGCGCGCCGCCGCGCTCGACGCGATACCGTTACCGCGTTTCGCGCCCGCGCTGAATGCCTGCAAGCGCGACGGTGCCGCGCGCCGCGAGGCCTGCATCACGCTGGGCCGTGCGCTGTTTGCCGACGCGCGCGGCAGCATCCTCTCGCGCATGATCGGCAGCGTGCTTCTGCGCCGGCTCGCCAAGGGCACAGCCGACGAGGTCGCCGCGGTGCAGTTCCGCCGCGACTACGTCTGGCTTGGCGAGCACCACATCGGCGAGGACACGCGTGACGAAGCGCTGCAGCAGGACCTCGTGCGCCACGGCGAATGGGAAGCCCTGCTGCGCGCCGCCGATCGCGCCGGTGTGGCGCGCACACCCGCCGCCGACTGGACCCCGGCCAATCCGCAGCAGCTGCTGCTGTCCGAGGAGCGCACGCCGGCCGGCGGCTAAACTGCACACAGCATCGCCGCAGGAACGCCATGCCCGCCTTCCCGACCACGCGCTGGAGCCTGATCCGTGCGAGCCAGCAGCCGCCGCGCGATGCCGCGGCGGCCTGGTCGGCGCTCGTGCGCGACTACCGTCCGGCCATCGTCGCCTACTTCCGCCGCGGCGCGCTCGCGCGCGATGCGGAAGATCTCGCGCAGGAGTTCCTGCTGCACTCCATGCAGGCCGGCTGGTGGTCGCGCGCCGACGCCGATGCCGGCAGCTTCCGCCGCTTCCTGCTCGCGCTGCTCAAGCGCTTCCGGCTCAACCGCGAGAACACCGCGCAACAGCGCCGCGAAGTGCTCGTCGACACGACCGGGCCGGGCGCTTTTCACGAACCTACCGCTGAGCAGGATTCGCCCGAAGCACAGTTCGACCTGCAGTTCGCGCTGTGCCTGACGCGCACCGCGCTGGCCGCGCTGCGCGAACGCTATGCGCGCGACGGCCGGGAGGCGCTGTTCGCGCAGCTCGAACCCTGGCTCGCCGAGGCACCGGCGCACGGTGAACTCGCCGCGCTCGCCGTGCGCCTGGAGATGCCCGCGAATACGCTGGCCGTGCAGCTGCGCCGGTTGCGCCAGCGCCTGCAGGAATCGATCCGCGCGGCACTGGCCGAGCTGTGCCTGGAACGCGCCCACGCGGATGCGGACCTCGCCGCGCTGCGCGACGCGCTGGCCCACGGGACATGACATGAGCACCTCCGACGACGATCTGCTGCGCCTCGCCCGGTCCGTGCTGCTGTCCGGCAGCGACGACGCCGCGTCGGCGCTCGATGCGCTCGATCTGGACGATCCGGCCCAGCGCCGCTTCGGCGACTACGAACTGCTGCAGCGCCTGGGCCGCGGCGGCATGGGCGTGGTGTTCCGCGCGCGCCAGCGCAGCCTCGGCCGCGACGTCGCGCTCAAGGTCATCGCGAGCGCGAGCGAAGATGCCGCTGCGGTCGCGCACCTGCTCGCCGAAGCGCGCGCCGCGGCGCAACTGCATCACCCGAACATCGTGCCGGTGTTCGACGTCGGCGTTGTGGACGATGTGCATTTTTTCTCCATGCCGCTGCTGCGCGGCACCACGCTCGCGCATACCCTGGCCGGACGCACGCTCACCGAAGCCGACGCGATCGCATTGCTGCTGACCCTGGCCGGCGCCGTCGCCTACGCGCACAGCCTGGGCCTGCTGCACCTGGACCTGAAACCGGCCAATGTGCTGCTGGACGACCAGGGCCGTCCGCTGATCGGCGACTTCGGTCTCGCGCGCACCTTCGACATCGGCAGCGGTATCGAGACGGCCGAATCCAGCGGCACGCCGGCTTACATGGCGCCCGAGCAGATCGATCCGCGGCTGGGCGCGCTGAGCCCGCGCAGCGACATCTACGCGCTCGGCGCGCTGCTGCACGAATTCCTGACCGGGCTGCCGCCGCACGGCGAAGGCGATGCATCCACGCTGCTGACGCGCGCACTGCACGGCACGAACGCCGGGCCGCGCGCGCGGCGGCCCGGACTCAGCGCCGACATCGATGCGATCTGTCGCTGCTGCCTGCAGCGCGATCCATCACGCCGCTACGCCAGCGTGGACGAACTCGCCGCCGATCTCGCGCGCTGCCGCGACGGCAACGACGTCAGCGTCCGACCACGGCGCTGGCCCGAACGCGCGTGGCGCGGCCTGCGCCGACATCCGGCATTGAGCCTGGCCATCGCCGCCGCGGTGTTCGCGCTGCTGCTCGGCCTGCTCGGCATGGGCTGGCAATGGCGCCGCGCAGAGACCGCGTTCCGCGCCGCCGAGCACGAGCGCGCCACCAGCGACGCGCGCGCCGACCGTCTGCGCCAGCTCGCCGGATTGCTGGCCGCGAGCTTTCCGGCCGCCGACATCGACGATACGGAACTGCGCCGCAGTGCGCGCAATGCGATTGCCTGGCTGACGCGCGAAGCCGGCAGCGACCCGACCGCGCAACGCGAGCTGCTCGACGCGTTCGCCCAGGCACTGCGCAGCGCCGGCAACGGCGAGGCGGTCGATATCCTACTCGACGAGATCATCCGCCAGCGCGGCGACGGCTATCGCCGCGAACAGCTCGCCGCATTGCTGGCACGCGGCGATCGCGACAGCCTCGTCGCGCTGCAGTTGCTGGCCGGCAACCAACCTGACGCGGCCAGCCGCGATCTGGCCGCGCGCGGTGCTGCCGCATTGTTGCGCGCACACCCTGACGACGCGGATGCGCTCTACGCGCTCGCGCTCGGCTGTAGCCTCGGGTCGATTTCCTGCATTGGTGACGAATACACCGCGCGCCTCGTCGCGTCGTCACCGGAAAACGCCGTGCACTGGATACTGGCGCCGCCCGGCGAGCCCGCCGCGCGCACACGGCAACGCCTGCACCACGCCGCCCGGGCCACGCAGTTCGACGACCATCTCGCCACCCAGGTGGCCTTGCTGCGCACGACGCTGGACCGCACGCCGCCGCCGGATGCGTTGCGCGTGCCACTGCTCGGCATGCTCGACGATGCGGAAATCCTGCCCTCGCTGCGCCGGCATGCGATCGACGCGGTGCCACTGCCACACTATGCGTCCGTCGTGGTGCTATGCCGCCCCGATCGGGAACCGGCGCGCAACGACGCCGCGCTGCGCGCCGACTGCAGCGCATTCTCGCGCCATGCGCTGAAGGCGCCGCGCGCATCGATCCTCTCGCGCATGGTCGCCAGTGCCATGCTGCGTCGCCTGCACAAGGGCAGTCCGATCGAACGCGAGGCGTTCGAGTACCGCCGGCAATATGTGTGGCTGGCCGAGACGGTTGCGCGGCAGCGGGTCGATCCCGAGCTGCTGCAGCGCGATCTCGCGCGCTACGGCGAGTGGGAAGCCTGGCTGCGTGCGGCCGATCGCAGCGGGATCGCACGCCTGCCAGACGCCGCCTGGGTACCGAAGAATCCGCAAAGCCTGCTGCTCAGTGAGGAACGCGGCAAGCCCGCACGCTAACGCGCAAACCGTCGCTGTGCCCGCGCTGAATTGCCGAAGGATCGCGACCCGGATGAGCGCACGCCGCCGCCTACAATCGCGCTCCTGCTTCCTCGCAGCCAGGTTCCGGATGCTCCACCCGCTACGCCTCATCCCTATCGCGCTCGGCGCGCTGCTCGCCGCCTGTTCCTCATCGCCACCGCCGCCACGCGCGTCCGCCGCACCAGCGGATGCCGACGCGACGGCGATCATCGCGGCGCCAGCGCCGCATGACACCGACAGTGCCGGCGATGACGCCAATGACCAGCGCTTTTCGTCGTACGCCCTGGCCAATACCGAAGTGCGCGAGATCCGCTCCGACCGCCTCGGACGTCGCTATCCGCTGCTCGTCAGCCTGCCGCGCGATTACGCCACCTCGGGCAGCAAGCGCTATCCCGTGCTGTTCATCACCGACGTCAACTACGCGTTCCCGCTGGTGCGCAGCATCGGCGCGATGGTCGGCGACAAGGGTGCCGGGCTCGAAGACTTCCTGCTCGTGGGCCTGGGCTACGCCGACGGCGACAGTCCGCCCTATTCCCGCCGCCGCGACTACACGCCGACGCGCAACGGTCCGCGCAACGCCGCGCCCGACGAATCCGGCCGGCCGCCGCTGCACGGCGAGGCCGAGTCCTACCGGCGCTTCGTCGCCGAGGAAGTGTTTCCGTTCGTCGAGGCGAACTACCGCGCCGACAGCGCCCGCCGCATCTTCGCCGGCCATTCCTACGGTGCGCTGTTCGGTGCCCATGTGCTGCTGACCGAACCGGCCATGTTCGAGCGCTACGTCCTCAGCAGCCCGTCGCTGTGGTTCGACCAGCGCGTGATGTTCGAGCGCGAGCGCCGCTACGCCGCGACGCATGCCGACCTGCCCGCCAAGGTTTTCCTCAGCATCGGCAGCTACGAAACGCTGGCGCCGAAATCCGGCGACCCGCGCTACAGCCGGACCCGGGACATGATCGCGGACCTGCGTGCGTTCGAGACGCAGCTCAAAGCCCGGCGCTATCCCGGCCTGCAGATCGAGTCGATCGTCGTGCCCGGCGAAGACCACCTGAGCGCCTATCCGGTAGCCATCACGCGCGGGCTGCGCTGGGCGCTGCCCGCGCCGCGCTGAAGCCGCGACCCGTCATCACAAAACTGAACCGGCACGCATGCCCGCAGACGCCTATGGTGGGCGTCGCCCACTTTGTGCGCTGTGCTGATCTGCAGCGCTGCGAAACTGCGCTAGGGAACCTCTGAACGAGGAAGAGCGCGTCTCGGCTTTTGAGTCCGGGGAGGTGAACAGTGATCGCTCAGAACCTCTGGTTCTGATTACTCTGAACGCCCAGCGTGCCGGGCGGCCAAAGGCCTGTAACGCGGGCGTTCGGAGGGGTGAGGAGGGATCGATCAGAACCTCAGCTTACGATCGCTCTGAACGCCCGACGGACCGGAGTGTGGAACTGGCGTAGATGCCAGAGCAGCACTCTGAAAATGTGTTCCGAACTTCACTAACTACTGGCGGGACCTACCCCCGGCCATTTGCAGGCCGACCAGGTTCCGCATCGACCGGGAGAACACCATGGCTAGTCTGAATTTCCAGCGGCGCACCGTCGCCGCCGCTCTGACCCTCGCACTGAGCCTCGGCACGGTTGCCGCCTTTGCGGCCGGCGCGAATCCCGCCGCTGGCGGCGTACAGCTCGCGCCGGGCATCAGCGCACCGGCCTACCAGCTTCGTGTCACCGGGCCTGCCGGCTTCCTGTTCGAGCGTACCTTCGTCAACAGCCAGGCCGTCGGCGTCGACGCGCCGGCCGGCGGCTGGATCGACGGCGACTATCGCTACGAGATCATCGGCGTGCAGACCTCGACGCGCCGTCGCGGCGACGACGAAACCACCAGCGCACGCAACGCCCAGCTCAGCGAGAGCGGCACCTTCGCCGTACGCGGCGGCGTGGTGCAGGTAGCCGATGGCGTATTCGCCTCGCGCCTGGACAACGGCCAGAACGCGTCGCCCGTGCCGAACGACCAGGTCATTGCCGACGATCTCATCGTGCAGGGCAGCACCTGCGTCGGCTTTGACTGCGTCAACAACGAGAGCTTCGGCTTCGACACGATCCGCCTCAAGGAAAACAACACGCGCATCAAGTTCGAAGACACCTCGACCGGCGCGTTCCCCGCCACCGACTGGCAGCTGACCGCCAATGACAGTGCTTCCGGCGGCGCGAACAAGTTCTCGATCGAGGACGTCACGTCGGCGACCGTTCCCTTCACCGTCACGGGTGGCTCGCCGAACAATTCCATCTTCGTCGACAGTACCGGCCGCGTCGGCTTCCGCACGGCGACTCCGGTGCTGGACCTGCACATTTCCGACACCGACACGCCCGCGCTGCGCATGGAACAGACTGCCGCCGGCGGCTTCACCGCGCAGACCTGGGACGTGGCCGGCAACGAAGCGAACTTCTTCGTGCGCGACGTCACCAGCGGCAGCCGCCTGCCATTCCGCATCCGTCCGGGCGCGCCGACCAGCTCGATCGATATCAACGCGAGCGGCAGCGTCGGCGTCGGTACCGCCTCGCCCAGCGTGCGCCTCCACGTTTCCGGCAGCGACGGCACGACCACGCAGATGCTGGTGCAGGAGAACAACGCGACCGCCACGGGACGCGACCTGCTGCGCCTGGAAAACAAGGGCCCGACACGGCTGCGCCTGAAGAACACCAACACCGGCAACGAGTGGAGCCTCAACGCGCACGATGCGGATTTCCGCATGACGCCGGCCGGTTCGGCCACGGTCGCGATGACGATCTTCCCGACCGGCAACGTGACCATCGCCGGCACGCTGACGCAGAACTCCGATCGCAACAGCAAGGAAAACTTCCGCGACCTCGACCACAAGGCGCTGCTGCAGAAGATCGCCTCGCTCGACATCACCGAGTGGAACTTCAAGTACGAGAATGATGCGATCCGCCACATCGGTCCGATGGCGCAAGACTTCCACAAGATCTTCGGCCTCGGCGAACGCGAGGACGGCATCGCCCCGCTCGACACCTCGGGCGTCGCGCTGGCCGCCGTGCAGGGCCTGCAGAAAGAACTCGCCGACCGCGACCGCCGCATCAGCGAACTCGAATCGCGGCTCGAACGCCTCGATGCGCTGACCCAGAAACTCGCACGCAACCAGGACGCGCAAGTGCAGGCGATCCCCGCCTCGCTGGCCGGACACTGCGATGCAGAGCCGGTCAACACCGGCCTGTAAAAACGGATCCGACGTGGTTCCTGAACCGCCCCTCGTGGGCGGTTCTTTTTTGCGCCGCGCCCGAACGTAGCGCGCTGCAATGCCATGCGGCAGCGCGCGCCGCCGCAGCCGAATCAGAAGATCACGACATCCGTGTCGCTGAAATTCTGCGTCGTGAGCAGCAGGTCGAACGCAATGGACTCGCCGGCCGTGCAGTCCGTGCAGGCATAGACGCGCGTCACCGCGTCCGCGGCGATCAGCCGCACGCGGCGGTCGTCGCCGGCGAACGCGACGTGCGGTGCGCCGACGAAAAATGCCATATCGGAAATCGCCAGATGCGCGCCCGCTTCCAGCGTGACGCGGAAACGCCGCTGTTCCTGCGCATTGACGCGCGGCACATGCACCGGATACCGCGGCACGTCGGGCATCCCGAACGCGTCGCCGGCCAGCACGGCGCGCACCGGAAACAGGGCCAGCGCGCCAACGCGTCGCGACGGCGCGAGTCCCGCCTGTTTTGCCACGGCGCGCGACAGTCCGATCCAATGCGTGCGGTGCGCATCGTCGCCGCCGACCTGGGCATCGTTGCGCGCGCAGGCCAGGCGCATTTCCATCGCGTAGTCGTACAACAGGTGGCGGGCGTAGGCGCCGTGCGCGCTCGGCGCGCGCTGGCCGCACAGGAACGCGCCGCTGTCGCCCATCGCATAGGCCGGCAGCAGCAACAGGCGCGCGGGCTCTGTGCCGGGCTGGGTCACGTTGAACAGCGCCTGGAAGTTGAACGGCCAGTTGCCCGAGACCACGAAGCGTGCCGCCGCAAGCCCGCACAGCAGGTTCAGCCCCAGCGCAACCACGATCGCGACGCCGTGCAACCCGCGCGCGAATACGACCTCGCGCCACTGCGCGAGTCCCAGCGCGACGGCACCCAGCGCGACCACGCGCAGCGGCGTAGTCATGTAGTACGTCGTCGCATACCGGATCAGCGCCGTGGTCAGCGCGAGCGCGGCAATCGCCGCCACGGCGATCCAGAACAGCCGGCGCTGCGCCGGATCGCGCCACACCCGCAGCCAGCCCGCGGCGCCGGCGAGCAGCTTTGTCGCCAGCAGCGTCATGACGGCCAGCACCGCGGCATCCGGCCAGGCCAGCAGGGTCTGCAGCCAGTAGTGCGCACCGCCGAGCGTGGCCTGGTACAGCAGCGGCACGGCGCTGAGGACGCTGCCGGTGCTCTGCCCGTCCAGCAGATAGGTACCGCCGGCGCGGAAGTCCGCGAAATCGTTATGCAGGCTCCAGAGCAGGTATGGCAGCAACGGCAGCAGACCGACAGCCAGTGCCGCCAGCCATGCACGCGGCGAAAATTGCCGCGTCCAGGCCGAGTGCACGAACACACCCAGACCTATCCAGGCCAGGCCGATACTGCTCGGGTGCGCATGCACTGCAAGCACGAAGCTCAGGCTCATGCCGATCAGCCAGCGCGTGCGCCTCTGCTGCACGAAACGTGTCGCGCAGAGCAGGAACGCGAGCACCAGCGGCGCCGTCAGCACATAGTGTTGCGGCAGCATCCATTCGAAATTCGACCAGGCCGGCAGCGCGAGCAGCGCGGCCCAGAGCAGGCCGGCACGCTCGCCGTGCAGCGCACGTCCGAGTCGCCAGGCCAGGATGACCTGGCTCGCCGACAGCACGCCGAGCAGTGCGACGACGCCGAACCAGCTGCGCCCCAGCGCGAGCAGCGCGGCGAGCAGCCAGTACCAGACCGGTCCGAGATGGATAGTGCCGGCCAGCACCGGCCCGGCCAGCGGCACTTCCTCGCCATGCAGGAAGCGCCAGGCCACGAACAGGTCGCGGGCGAAATCCAGATGCGTCGCCGCATACGGCACGCGCAGCAGATGCAGCAGCACCAGCAGTGCGAGCAGGACGGCGTGTCCGCTCCACCAGTGACGCGGCGTTTTCTGCCTCGCTGCGGTATCCATCGATGCACCCTTGTTACTTTATGTACAAATAAAATTGACGGCGCAGGCTGCCGCACAGACGCGCGATAGTAGCCTGAGGCCGGCGCGGCCGCGACCGCGCCGCGCTGGATCCGCTACGCTATGGCGCCCACGACGGTGCCTACGATGCAGCAGATCGTCGATTTCATCCTGGAGCTGGACAAGCTCAAGGGCGTCACGCGCAAGGTCAAGCCGACCGGCCTGGACCGCTACGAGAACTCGGCCGAACACAGCTGGCAGATCGCGCTGCTCGCCCTCTCGCTCGCGCCGTATGTGCACCACGCCGTCGACATGGATCGCGTCGTCGCGCTGCTGCTGGTGCACGACATCGGCGAGATCGACACCGGCGACACGCTGGCCTTCGCCGAACACGGCTGGGCCGAACGCAAGGCCGCCGAGCGCGTTGCGGTGGAGCGCATCTTCGGCCTGCTGCCTGCGCCGCAGGCACAGCGCTTTCTCATGCTATGGCAGGAATTCGAGGACGGCGTCAGCGCCGAGGCGCGCTTCGCGCACGCCTGCGACCGCGCCATGCCGGTGTTGCTGAACCTCAACAACCAGGGCCAGAGCTGGCGCGAGAATGGCATCAGCCACGCGCGCGTGATCGCGCGCGTAGGGCCGCCGATCCAGGCCGGCTGCCCCGCGCTGTGGACCCATCTCGAGGGACGTCTGCTCGCAGCGCGCGAGCTGGGCTGGTTCGGGGCCTGAGCCTTGCGCAGTGCGCTGCGAATCGCTGCGTTGCGTGCGGCGACAAGGCCAGCCTCAAGGCCACGGAGGGGATCCCGCCTCCAGCGCGTTCTGCAGCGTGTTGCCGCAATGATTGGCGTTGGGGCAAGTGCTGATCAGTGGCGCATCGAGCGTCGCATGGACGAGATTGAGGTAGTAGGTCTCGCCGCGCTCCAGGCGGCATAGTCCAGGAACGCTGGTGCCGACGATCCAGACCAGCGAGGCGCCGGGCGCTCCGCCATTGGTCGTGCAGAACTGACTCAGCGGCGCCTGCGGTGTGACCCTGAAATCGCCACAGCTCTTGCTGAGCGTGTACGACATCGTCAGCGCCTGCGGCTGTGTTTCCTCGAAGCGATACCGGCCCGCCGTTCCTATCGCCAGATTCGACGGCACGGTGAACTGCATCGCCATGTAGTAGCCCGGCGGAATGAACGGCCGCCGGTTGAGATTGGTGATGCCAGGGTAAGGCTTGAGCGGGGTTTCGTCGTTGAAGTAGCCGTAGATGTTCTCGAAATAGCGGGCGTCCTGATCGATGCCGTTGTTTACGGTGTAGTTGAACTCGACGTAGGCCTGCTCGAGACGCGTCAGTCCGATCGGCGCAATGCAGCCCGGCGTCGGAATGCCGGGGACGACGACCGTGCGCTGCGAAATCGCGGGCGCGGTGACGCCATTGCGGCGGCAGGTCAGCGCGAACGTGTAGCTGCCCGCAACCGGCAACAGCACCGCAGCGCTTTGCGTCGTCGCGCAACTCGCTGTGGTCGTGCAAATGTCGCCACTCGTCGGCCAGCCCGGCACTGCAGCGGGAAACGTGCTGGCGGAATAACTGCAGCTGTCCGCATCGGCGGACCAGGTCACGGTATGAGCCGCGCCGATCGCGCTGGACGCCGGCAGCTCGGCCGCATCGAGGCCGTTGAGGATGACCGGCGGCAGCGGCGGCGTGGTTTCGCCGCTCGGACAGCCCGTGCCAAAACTGCCATTCAGGACGAGACCGCCACCCGCGTCCATCGAGACACCATCCGTGTCGCTCGTGATTACGCAGGTCTTCGGCACACCGCCGGGCGCGGTCCAGTTCACGCGCAATCCGACCTGCGCCATTGAGGTGGCGGATACGCTTGCGGCAGCCAGCGCGGACACAATGACAGAACGACGCAATCGCGACATCGGTAACCCCCTGAGGTTGACTGGAGCCGTATCCTCGGGAATAGACGGGTGCGTTGCGCTAATGCTCAGTTAAACGATCAGCGCATTTGCGCGTAGCGGAGATCACGTGCGAACGGCCGGCATCGGACACGCTGCGCGCGCGACCAGGAAGATCATCTGCAGGCCGCTGCAAGCACTCGCCGCGCTTTCGCCGCAGCAACTACACCGGCACCACGTGTCGCGAAATCGGCGGTGAATCGTGATCACGAATACCCGCGAGCCCAGAACACAAAGCCCCGTCATTCGACGGGGCTAGCCTTGACGGGGCCTGATCCAATGGTGCCTGCTTCAACGGGGCCTGCTTCGATCGAACAGCGGGTGCTGGCGGCCCACTGCCGGCCGCGGTCCGCTATTGCTGCACGGGCCACAACGGATTCGGCGCAATCTTCTGGTTCTGGATCGTATTGCCGCAGTAACCCTGGCAATAAGTCGTCAGCGGCGCATTGAGCGAGGCATGGACGATGTTGAGGAAATACGTTTCGCCCGGCTGCAACTGGCAGACCGCCGCATTGCCCGGCGCATAACCCCAGGCGATATTGCCGTTGGACGCAGCATTGTTGAGAACGCAGGCATTCGTGAGCGGCGCGGTCGCGTTCACGCCGAAATCGCCGCAGGACTTGCTGATGGTCATCGACATGCGCGCTGGCGAAGTCTGCGGCTGGGTCTCCTCGAAGCGGAACGCGCCCGTGGTCTGAAGCGTCAGATTGCTGGGCACCGTAAACGCCAGCGCGGCGTAGTAATTGCGCGGCATGAACAGGCGCTGGTTCAGATTGACCACGCCCGGGAACGACTGCAGCGGCGTCCCCTCGGCGGCATACCCGAAGATGCTTTCGAAATGCGTCGCATCGGTGGTGCGACCGTTGCTGACCGTGTAGTTGAACTCGACGTAGGCTGTGCTCAGTCGCGTCAGTCCCGCCGGCGCGATGCAACCGGTGATCGGCGGAGCCTGCGGCGCCACCGCGACCGTGCGCCGCGACGTCGCCACCACGCTGGAACCGGTTCGCCGGCAGCTCAGGTCGAAGCTGTAGTTGCCGCTGGTCGCCGGAAGCGTGACCGGCACGCTGTGCGCACTCGCGCAGCTGGCGGCGTCGGAGCAGACGTCACCGCTCGTGGGCCAGCCGTTCACCGCTGCGGGCAGGCTGCTGGCGGAATAACTGCACTGGTCCGCATCGGCCGACCAGGTGAGCGAATGCGTGGCGCCCGGCACACTGTTGGAGGGCAGCTCGCTAGCGTCGAGGCCATCGGTGATGACCGGCGCGCTGACCGCCGGCGGCGCCGTCGTCGCGGTCGGACAGTTCGCCCCAAAGGTCACATTCGCGAGCAGGCTGCGGTTGGGCGGATCGAGATTCACGCCGCTCGCATCGGTGGAAAGCACGCAGGTCCTGATCGCTCCGTCCGGCGACGTCCAGTTCAGGCGCAACGTGGTCTGGGCGAACACACTGACGGGCAGCAGGGCGGCAACGATCGCGGCGAGGACAGACAGGCGCAGTAAGGGCGTCAAGAGAGGTTCCGGAGGGCGGGAAGCCGCGTATGGTGCGGCTTTGCGCAGGTCTCTGCGCTAACGGGCCGTTAAACACGGTAGTCCGCCGTCGACCGACCATCCCTGCAGGCCAGACATTTCCTGGCCCAAAGCGAGCTACCAACCGGGTTCTCCGCGTTCGGGCAGCACTTATCAAGCGCCATGCGACCGGCCTTCCGCGGTTGCGAATTGCCTTCAATAAGCGCGGCTAAGCGGGCAGGAGTGGTGAGGTCGGTGCGCGATTGAACCAGCTTCGGCATTGCGAAAGGACGAGCCATGCATCGCAGCGATTTCGAGCCGACGCATACAGGACCCGCTCCCTTTCTGCTCGGACTCCATTTTTCACGACACCCCGGAGTCGGCGATATCGAAGCTGTGTGACCGGCTGCTGGACTGATCAGTCCTGGGACTCCAACTCACGACTACCCACTGCGGGCGCCCCATATCGATCGCCGCCTGACGAGCCAGGTCGATGGATGGAAAGATCGGGCTCACGCGGATTTCGCAATCAGTCTCGCCCGGATCCAGACCTGCGCCGCAGAACAACTCGATCGGCTCCATTCCATAGGAAGCGAGTTCATCGAGCAGTGGATGCGCAAGACTCGGCAAGACCTGTTCCGGAGGCAACATGTGGACGGGCAAAGTGATGGCCAATTCGATCAACGCGACCGCAACACTCGCAACGCCTGCTGCCAGCTTGGCAAGATGTCTCGCCTCCCAGACGCCATGCGCTATCTCGAGCGCATTGATCGTCATTCCAGGGACATGCAAGGGGCCATGTTCTTCCGATGCGGCGATACAAGGATCGCCAAAGCCTATGCCCGACCTTGAGCTCTCCTCGCCGGCGACGACCCCCTGATTGAACGCATCGACATCGTCGCCCGAGACATTTTCGCCAGGCTCGGGGGAACTGAGGGCTGCGAAGCCCTTGGTGAATCCCTCAGCCCAGGCACGCGCAGCGCCGGGAGCGGGTAAGAACGGGTTACTGAGCATTTGATTTTCCTTCCGGACTGCTTGATGTGAACCGACGTTTTCCTACCCTCTCCGCGGATGCGCAGGAGGCCCAAGATGCAATTTCACTGACGCATTGAATCCAAGCTTTCCGGCATCGCTGAGCGAGTCGCGAATCCCCAGGGAGCCAGGCCCGGTCTGGGTGTTGCCTTTCGCCTTCAATGCCGGGTCACCGAAAATTCCCGTGGCGATATCGAATCCAAGCCAGAAGAAAACCGATGGATTCGCCATGCGGGCCGCGGCCACGACGGGATCCGCCTTCGCGATCGATGCCCCGACCGCGGCAAGCTCCAGATTCCTGTTCCGCTCGAGGGAAAACGAAACGGCCGTGCTGAATCCACCTTGTTGCGCCGGCAGCAGCGAGTCGTGCATTTTCTGTTTGTTCGGACCCGGCAAGGTATGCCCTTCGGCCGCGGCCATTCCGATATCGAAACCCCGTCGAGCGGGACCCGCAGGTTCCCGATTGCGGAGCTCTACCGCCAACGGGTCCTGATTGGCGATGGCCTCGCCCTTGGAGGCAAGAACGTCCAGAAATCCTTTCTCCTGGGTCGGCATTGGTGAAGGCGGCACGCCTTGTGGATACGGTTTTCCCACCTTTTTCGCGAACTCGGCGGGTGTCATTGCCGCGTCCACATGGTTGATCGCGTGCGACGCGGCCTCGGCGACAAGATCGAGGTCAGACTGATAGCCGCTGAACGCCTTGACGATATCGGCGAGCGTGACCGGCGCGGCGAACTCGTAGCGCGATGGATGCTGGGCGATGAACTCCATCAGATTCAGTCCATCGAGGATCGTGCTGCGCTGTTTGGCGCAGATGACCAGGATGTCCTGCACATGCTGGACCTGGGCCGAGTTGGGGGGGATCGGGCCATTGGCGATCGCTATCGGAGCGATGGTCGCCGAGTAGGGAACAGCGCTTTCCGCAGGATTGGTCTGAAAGGCCTTGAGCCACTGCTGCAGCATCATGTACAGCTCGTTGGGATCATCGAGCTTGCCCATGGACAAGCCGATGGGACCGCCTTCGTGATAGACGATGACGCTGAGTTCACTGTGATACTTCTTCTGTATTTCTTCGAACTTCTCCTTGGCTTCGGCCGAGAACGCCCCGTACGAACCGGAGAGCTCCGAAGCGATCGATTTCGAGTCCTCGGAATTCATCGTGTTGATCTGCATGACGCCGATGAAAATTCCGCCGCGCCCCATTCCTCGGACAAACATGTTGCCGAAGCGGCTCGAAAAGACGTCGTCCCGCCCAGCGATCTGCGCCGCAGGCGGCGTCAGGACGGGCTCATCGATCGACAGATTCTCCAGTTCGACCGTGGCAGTGATGGCCAGGAATAGCGAACTGGTATGTATCTTGGAGTTCTGGACAAAGTTCATCCGGCCGGAGGCGGAGAAGCATCCGGACCCTCCGCTGGCCTTGACATCGAGGCCAAGGGTTTTCTCCAGATCCGAAGTGGTGTGGATCCGCGAGATCCTGAATGACGTCGTCGCACCGCTTGCGTTGGTGACCCCGGAAACAACCCCGTCCACGACCTTGCCCATCGGGCTGCCCGTGGCCAGATCGACGCCGATACCGAAGTCATAGTTCTTCTTGTAGGGAACCTCTACCTGTACCTGTGCCATCACCCTATCTCATCCCTGTGCCGTAGTTTTAAAACGGGATAGCCACCGGAGGAAGCTGCGCCGCATCGGGTGGACCGGTCAGCAGGATCCGGAGCATCAAAGCTCGGAGTGTGTGCAAGGTCGCCATCGGATCGGCGTTCTGGACTATCGTTCGCCCCGCGAGAACCGGGAATACGCGTGACAGCACGTACGCTCCTGGGTCAACAAAGTAGTCGCGGCGCCGGGTGGAGTCCTTGTCCACCCGTGAAAAGTTCTGAAATGTCCTGAACGGGAGCGCTGTTGGAATGAATCCGCCGCAGGCGCGCTATGAATTCGGCGAGTTCGTGCTCGATGTCGGCAGGCAGCGCCTGTCGCGCAGCGCATCGGGCGAAGTCGTGCCGCTCGCGGCGAAAGCCTTCGACATGCTCGCGTTTCTGGTCGAACACGCCGGCGAGGCGCTCGACAAGGAAACCTTGCTGCGGACGCTTTGGCCGGGTGTGATCGTCGAAGAGAACAGCCTCGCGCAATGCATCTCGACGCTGCGGCAGGCGCTCGGCGAAACCCGGCACGACAATCGCTACATTGCGACCTTGGCTCGCAAGGGCTACCGCTTCGTCGCCCCGGTCACGCGCTGCGAGGCACCCGATGCGATGCCGGAGTCGCCCGCGCCAGCCCAGCGCACAGCGTCCGGAAGGTATCGTGTGCTGCTCGTCCTGGGCCTGATCGGAGCGGTGATGCTGGTCGCGCTGGGTGTCTGGCGCGATCCCGCCGAAGCGCCCGTCGCCGCGCCGGCAGCACCCACTCTGGCGGTGCTGCCGTTCAAGGCTCTGGTGCCTGCCGACAGCGATCCATCCCTGGAAATGGGCATGGCCGACTCCCTGATCGGCGCGCTTGGCGCTGCGGACGGTTACGCAGTCACACCGCTGAGTTCGGTGCGGCAATTCGCCCTGCGCGATGTGGAACCGCTCGCGGCCGGTCGTGAGCTCGGCGTCGGGCATGTACTGGAAGGTTCGCTGCAACGCAGCGCGGATCGTCTGCGCGTCTCGGTGCGACTGCTGCGCGTGGTCGACGGCCGGCTGCTGTGGACGCAGACCTTCGACGAGCGCTTCACCGACGTGTTCCAGATCCAGGACAGCATCGCCGCGCGCATCCGGACTGCGCTTGCGGTCGCCGCACCGTCGCGCGATCCAGTGCGCAGCGGTCGCACGCGCGATCCGGAAGCCTATGCCCTGTACGCCCGCGGTCGCTATGCGTGGACCCGGCAGACCGAGTCCAGCCTGCGCAGCGCCATCGGGCACTACGAACAGGCGATCGCGCGCGATCCGGAATATGCACTGGCCTATGCCGGCCTTTCCGATAGCTACGCACTGTTGGGCGTGCTCGGGATCGAAGCCCCGCACGACGTGTTTCCGCTCGCCCGGACCGCGGCCGAGCACGCACTGGCGCTGGATCCGGACCTCGCGTCAGCCCATTCCGCGCTCGGACATGTGCAGTTGCAGTACGAACACAACGCGACGGCCGCAGCGGCCAGCTATGAAAAGGCCTCCGCGCTCGACCCGGCGCTGGCGCTCAACGAGCACCGGCGCTCGCTGCTGTTTGCGATGCAGGGCGATACCGAACGCGCCCTGGCGACGTCGATGCACGCGCAACAGCTCGAACCACTGTGGCTCGCGGTGCGTGCATCGCCAGGCAACTTCCTCTACTACGCGGGCCGCTTCAAGGAAGCCATCGCGGTCGCGGAGAACGTACTGGCGCTGAATGACGATGCCGACAACGCGCGCTGCATGCTGATCCGCAATCTGATCGCCACCGGCGACCACGCGCGCGCCTTGCGCGAACTCGACCGCGCTCCCCTGCAGATGCCCGGCAGCCACGCGCTGCGCGCGCAGGCCCTGGCGCTGTCCGGAAATCGTGCCGAGGCCGCGGAGGAACTGGCCCGCGTCATGGCGCTGTCGGATCGACGCTATGTCGCCGCGTACGACATCGCCCTGATCCACGCCGCCCTCGCAGACAGCGAAAGCACGTTTCTGTGGCTCGAACGCGCGATCCAGGATCGATCCACCCTGCTGGTCTTCCTCGCGCAGGAGCCCATGTTTGCCGCGCTCCGCGACGACCCGCGCTTCGATGCGCTGGTCGCGCGAGTCGGTATCGCACGCGCGACGGGGAAGTGATTGATGCCGCTGGCTGCCCGTCCGTTTCGGCAGCATGCTCCCCCCGCAAGAGGTCGAGCATCATCGCAGCAGGATCCCAGGGCGACTGATAGAACGCATCGACCTGCGAGCAAGATTCCAGGGCAACGGGTTGGTCGCTGCGACGCACAGTCAGGTCAGTCAGGCCGGAACGCGGCCTTGCGCCGTCAGCAGTGGAGACCGCCGGCGCCGGCCTGGGCGATGCGCTTACATCCCACCCTTCATGCTCGTCTTCTCCACCTTCCACTGCCCGCCTTCCTTGCGCAGCTTCGAGGTGCCGGTCGACTTGGCGCCGGACTGGTCCACTGCGTCGATTGTCAGTTCGGCGGTGTCGCCGAAATCCTGGCCGCCGGTGACGATCGCGCTCTTGGGCGCGAAAGACTTCATCATTTCCAGCATCGCGCCGAACTTGGGGTCGCTCTTCTGCGCGCGCATCTTGTCGCCCTGTTCCTTGGTGACTGTGGCGAGCATGGCGTCGACATCGCCCTTCTGCATCGCGGCGAGGTTGGCCAGGAATACCTTTCCGGGCTCTGCGCCACCGGCGGGCAGCGCCGTGCCTTTTGGCGCTGCCGGCGCGGCGGCCGATTTCGCCGCGCCGCCCGCCGCCGCAGAAGCCGGCGTCGTGCTCGCGTAGGCGAGGTTGAAGCTCAGCGTGCAGTTCAGATCGTCCGCGTCGTCGTCCTTGAGCGAAAAGCTCGCCTCGATGCGCGTGGCGTCGTTCGCCTTGACGGTGATCTCGCCGATGTCGCCGCCGGAACTCGACACGCTCGTGCCGTCGCCGTTGTAATCGACCGCGGAAACCATCTTGTCCTCGATGCGTAGCTTGACGCTGCGCGCATCGTCAGCGGCGAAACGCTGGCTCGTCAGCGCCGCGCTCTTCTGCGCGGTCTTGGCCAGCGCAGCCTTGTCGATCGGAAACGTCGTCAGCGCGACGATGATGTCGATCTTGCTCTTGTCGAAATAATTCGGCTCTTTGAATACGACGCCGTCGACGAACGTGGTCGTCTGGCCGCCATAGCGGCAGTCGCCGCCGATGCTGTCGGCCTGGGCGGCGGACGCCGCGGCCAGCGCAACGAGTATGGCGGCTACGAAGCGCCGGCGAGCCGGACGGAACTGCGGGACGATGAGCTTCATGGCGTGCTCCAGGCGTTGGCGGTGGACGCGCTATCAAACGCGCTCGGATCCGAAAACGAACAGAACGCGACGCAAGGGCCACGCCGTGACTGCAATCGGCCGCCGCGTCGCGGCGAAAAGGGAACAACGCCCCGAGTCAGCTGCCCGGCCAGATCGCTCGCACGACCCAGGACCGGGGAGGCTGCGCGGCAGAGCGCCGACCGCCCTGCCGCGCGACATGGCCACACCACTCACGCGCGCTGCGCGGCAGATGCGTAACCCGCGTCGCCACCGAGGCGACGCCAGCCGATGAACTGCAGCAGGGCAAGGCCGAGTACGGCCGTGGCCTGTATCGAGACGAAGGCGATGCCGAGCGTGGTCGGCTGGAATGGGCCTTCAAGCAGCAGGTAATAGCTCGCGAGCGACCAGCAGACATTGATCTCGATGATGACCCAGGCGATGACCGTGTGCGGTCTGCTCTGGCGCAGCACCAGCGCCAGCAGCAGCAGGAACGGCAGCAGCACGAGCCCGGATGTGCGCAGCAGGTCGGCCGGCAGTGCGAACGCGGGCGCCAGCAGATCGGCGCCGGCGATCAGCAACAGCGCCGTAGCGCCGCTCGCGACCAGGTCGAGCAGCAGCGCGCGATGGAACACCCCCACGTCACATCCATTACATCGCAGGTAATACGCGAGCGGTTCGTGTGGGACCAGGTTGAAAAGAACAACACGGCCTCGCTTTTGGAGCCCCCTTGAGTCAAGGGGGCGGCCGAACGCGTAGCGGTCGGCCAGGGTTGTGGGGATCTGGTGGACGGCCCAAGTGCGTCGCTGCCATCGGTAGCGATGGCGCTCGTCGAACGCCAGCGCCGGCGGCTCACGCAGATGGACCTGGCCGCCATCGCCGACACCTCGACGCGCCACGTCAGTTTCATCGAGACCGGCCGCTCGCTGCCGAGCCGCGCCATGCTGATGCGCCTGGCGGAGCATCTCGACGTGCCGCTGCGCGAACGCAACCATCTGCTGACCGCCGCCGGCCTCGCGCCGATGTATCGCGAAAGCCGCCTCGACGAACCGGCCCTGCAGCAGGCCCAGGGCGCCGTCGAACTGGTTCTCAAAGGCCACGAGCCCTATCCCGCGCTCGCGATCGACCGGCACTGGAATATCGTCGCGGCGAACCGCGCGATCACGCCGTTTCTGGACGGTGCCGCGCCGCGGCTGCTCGTCGCGCCGGTCAACATCATGCGGCTCTCCCTGCATCCCGACGGCCTCGCCTCGCGCATCGTCAACTTCGGCCAGATCCGCGCGCACCTGCTGCACAACGCACAACGCCAGGCCGACGCGACCGGCGATCCGGTCCTGCGTGCGCTGTTCGAGGAGATCTCGTCCTATCCCGCACCGCCGGACGCTACCGATCACGTGCCGAGTCTCGCCGACACTGTCGCGATGCAGCTGCGCCTGCGCAGCGAGCAAGGCGTACTGTCGTTCATCAGCACGATCACGGTGTTCGGCACGCCGCTCGACATCACGCTGGCCGAGCTCGCGATCGAATCATTTTTCCCGGCTGATGCGCATACGGCAGCCGTGCTGCGCGCGGCGCTCGCGGACTGATCCGCCCGTATCAGGAGACGGTAGAACCGCGCACCACGGCACGCGTCGACGTCCGGCCGCACGGACCGCTCATTCCCGGTTCGCCGCGAGCATCTCGCCGACCTTGTTCGCGAGCACCTCCACCGTAAACGGCTTCGTGATCATGGCCATGTTGGAACCCAGGAAGCTCGCGCGGATCGCGGCGTTTTCCGCATAGCCGGTCGCGAACAGGATGGGCAACTCGGGGCGGTGCTTGCGTGCGACCTCGGCCAGTTCGCGGCCGTTCATGCCGGGCAGGCCGACGTCGGAAATCATCAGGTCGATGCGCCGCGCCGAGGCCAGGATCGGAATGGCGACCAGCGCCTCGGAGGCTTCCAGCGCGACGTAGCCCAGCTGTTCGAGTACCACGCGCACCAGCGTGCGCACCGCTTCGTCGTCTTCGACCAGCAGCACGCACTGGCCTTCGCCGTTGCTGTCGATCGCGGCCGGTTCGGGCGCCGGCGCAGCGGCTTCCCCTTCGCTGGCCGGCAGGTAGAGGCTCACCGTCGTGCCGACGTCCGGTGTGCTGTGGATGCGCACCTCACCGCCGCTCTGCTGGGCAAAGCCATAGACCATGGACAGGCCAAGGCCGGTGCCCTGGCCCAGCGGCTTGGTCGTGAAGAACGGCTCGAACACTTTCTCCACGAGTTCCGGCGCCATGCCTACGCCGCTGTCGGACACCGAGATCAGCACATAGCGACCCGGCTTGAGCGCCGGCTTGCCGGCGACCTGCGCCGCGTCGAGGCTGGTGACGCGTGTCTGCACCTGCAGGCGTCCGCCTTCGGGCATCGCGTCGCGCGCATTGATCGCGAGATTGAGGATCGCGCTTTCCAGCTCGCTCGCATCGGCGACGCCGGCCGGCAGCTGCGGGTCGAGCTCGAGTTCCACACTGATGCGCTCGCCCATCGTGCGCGTGAGCAGATCGCCGAGCGAATCGACCAGCCCGTTGATGTCGATCGGCTTGGAATCCAGCGATTGCCGGCGGGAGAACGCGAGCAGGCGCTGGGTCAGCGACGCGGCGCGGTTGGCCGAAGCCAGCGCGAGCTGCACGAACTGGCTGATGTCGCCGGTCTTGCCGCTGGCCAGGCGCATGCGCACGATATCGAGCGAGCCGATCACGCCGGTCAGCATGTTGTTGAAGTCGTGCGCGATGCCGCCGGTGAGCTGGCCGATCGCTTCCATTTTCTGGCTCTGCCGCAATGCCGCCTCGACGCGCGCGCGGTTGGCGATTTCCGCATTGAGTTCGGCCGTACGTTCGGCGACCTTGGCTTCGAGCTGGTCGGCGGAGCGGCGCAATGCTTCTTCGGACTCCACGCGCACTGTGACGTCGTGGGCAAAAATGTGGAAACCGTCGATCTCGCCGTGCTCGTTGCGGCGCGGCAGATAGCGCACCTCGGCCTCGCGCCGGCGCCCGTCGCGGTGCGGCCAGTTCAACTGCATCTGGACGTCTTCGCCGGCCAGCGCGCGATCCATGAACACCTTGCGCTGTGCAAACACGTCCTCGCCGGCCGCTTCGGCGACGGTGAGGCCGATCACCGTCCCTGGCGAACGATAGAGCCAGTCTTCATAGGCCTTGTTGGCGAAACGGTAGCGGTAATCCCGGTCGACGAAACCGATGAGCACCGGCAACGCGTCGGCGACGCGCCGCAGTTCGGCCTCGCTCGCGGTGAGCGCCTCGCGGCTCACGGCGAGCGCCCGCGCGCTCTGCGCCAGTTCGTCGAGGCGGTCGCGCATCGCGAATTGCCGCTGCCGATTGCGCAATGCGGTGTCGATCGCGCTCACCAACGAACGCGCACTCAACGGGCGCTCGATCACGACGATATTGCTGGCCAGATCCGAGAGCTGGCGCGCCCGATTCGGCGGGCCGTATACCCAGCTCGACTGGCGCGCCGCAAGCAGGATCACCGGCACGTCTGACCACGGCGGCTGGCTGCTCAGCGCCTCACGCAATTCCGCAAGATCGCTGCGCACGCCGTCTTCGGTGAGCAATATCGCACCGGTGTGATCGTCCAGCGCCCGCGCGACGCAGGCGAGGTCCGCGCAGATGCTGACGTCGTAGCCGCCGTTGCGCAGCAGCAACGCGACGTGATCGGCATCGCGCCCGTACGGCGCGCAGGCCAGGATGCGGTGACCTTCCGGAGCGGTTCTATGTGCCAAGGTGCCGGTCTTCGATCAGCGGCTCGCGTGAACCGATGTATTCCGGCGTTCCCGTCATGACGCCGCGGAACTCGACCAGCGGACCACTCAGGCGCACGCCCTGCGTATCGACACGCAGTTCGCGGATGCTGTCCTCGTGCGCGCCGCCCCGATTCTTGATTACGGAGATCGCCTTGCGCATCCGCCCCTCGGCCTCGAAATACCGCGTCAGGATGACGGTATCGGCGATGTAGGACACATTCAGCGTGGCCGTCGCGATGGTGTCGATCAGGCCACTCTGTGGATTCACGAGAATCGTGACGACGCCCTGCTGGTTGAGGTAGGACAGCAGCTCATGCATCTGCAGGATCAGCTGTTGCGTATGCGGCATCGCAGCCATGTAGCCGTTCAGGCTGTCGATCACGATGAGCCGGCAGCCGCGTTGCTCCACGGCGTTGCGGATCAGCGAAGCGAACTCGCCTGGTGACATCTCCCCCGGATCGATCTGCTCCAGCACCAGCAGCCCCTTTTCCAGGGGTTCCATGAGGTCCAGCTTCATGGCCTTCGCGCGGGTCAGCAAGGTGCCGACACGTTCGTCGAACTCGAAGATCGCACTGGCTTCGCCACGCTCGTAGGCGGCCCGCACGTACTGCAGCGCGATCGTGGTCTTGCCCGTGCCCGCCGGCCCGGTGATGAGCGTGCACGTCCCACGCAGCGGCCCGCCGTCGAGCAGGGCGTCGAGTTCGCGCACGCCGCTGGACGTGTTTTCCCCGACGAAGGGTGCATGGTGGTCAGACGCGACCAGGCGCGGAAACACCTCGATGCCACCGTGCCGTATGCGCAGGTCGTGATAGCCGGAGATGAAATCGATGCCGCGCAGCTTCTGGACTTGCAGGCGGCGCAGCGCCTTGCCGAAATCCGGCGTGACGCGTTCCAGCGTAATCACGCCATGGCAAAGGCTGTGCAGATGGGCGTCACGCTGACTGGCATCGGCGCTGAGATCGTCGAGCAGCAACACGGTGATCCTGCGCCCGGCGAAATACTGCTTGAGCGCCAGCACCTGGCGCCGGTAGCGCAGCGGATCCTGCGCCAGCAGGCGAAGTTCGGAAAGACTGTCGAATACCACGAGCACGGGGTTCGTCGCCGCGACCTGCTCCTGGATCAGGCGGATTGTGCCGCCGAGCTCCAGCTCCCAGGGATGCAGGACTGTTTGGTCACGCGCCTCGCCGAGCACTTCATCGACGGTCGCGAGTTCAAACAGGGTGAGCGCACTGAGATCCCAGCCGTGCGACTGCGCGACGGCGTCGAGTTCTTCCGCGGTTTCCGACAGGGTGACATAGAGCCCCCGCTCGCCGCGGCGCACGCCGTCGAGCAGAAACTTCAGCGCCAGCGTCGTCTTGCCCGATCCAGGCGTACCTTCGACCAGATAAAGGCGATGCGGCGCAAACCCGCCGCGCAATATCGTATCCAGTCCCGCAATGCCAGAGGAAACTCTCGGCGGCGTATCAGTCATGCAGATCTCCTGCGAAGCGCTCGTCGTGGGCGAGGCCGCTCGGACATCGTGCTTGCCGCGCGCACCGATCGAACCGTGATCGTGGGCCGGGCAGCGACGGTCATGTCGCCTGCGTCCGTCGTGGTCGACGGACTTCACGCGCATCCGTGCAACCGCAGGCGATCCTCGCGAGCCGAGCATGCGTACGGGTTGGTGACGGACTCGTGATTAAGGCCGGCCAGATCGCGCTGCGGTTCAGCCTCTCCGCACGCGCGCCGCACAGCTGCACCTATGAACGATTGCCGCGCAGCCGCTCGCCGTTGTGGCGCCGGATTGCGTAGAGGCCGTGGTTCCACGCCTTGAGTCCGCGCACGCACCAGCCGGTGCCCGCATCGCGCGCGCGTTCGAACTCGACCTGCGGCGGAAACTGCGTCTCCCAGCCGCCGAGATCGATATAGATCGCGTCGCTGGCCGGACCCGTGCCGTACAGCACAAGGTTCCAGCCATGCCAGCCGGCGAGTTCGCCGTCGCGATAGCGTACGACCACATCGGAGCGTGCCGACGGAAACACCAGCGCCTGCGTGCCGCGCGCGCGCAGGTAGCTGCCGATCGCCTGCAGGCGCCGGTTCTCCGGCGTGGAACCGCCGAGCGCCAATGCAAGCAGCTCGGGCAGGACTTCCTCGAAGCGCCGCGCGCGCGTCGGCACCATGCTGCCTCGCACGAACTCGGCGAAGAACCACTGCTGCGCCGCCGGCAGACGCAGATCGAGCACACCGCCGAGTTCCGCATTCGCCGTCACCGTGCCCAGGGTCATCAGGAACGGATGGCCGAGCGCCGCGTTGGTGTGGATCGCCTCGCGCAAGGTCGGCGAGAAACCGGCGCAGAACGGCAACAGCGAACGCGCCTCGCGCACCGAGAGCAGAACAAAGCAGCCGCGCGGCACGTCCAGCGCCGTGGCGATGTCCTCGCGCATCAGATCGCAGAACTCCACGTACAGGTCGTCGCGCAGGTTGCGATAGGCGTTGAGCTCTTCGGCGAGCACGCCACTGTCATCGCCGTTGGCACCGTTGGCGACCGAGAAATAGCGCGCGCGCGGCAACGGCGTGCCGTCGCCGGAGAAGCGCCGGAACTGCGTGCGCAGGAACATCGGCGGCAGCCTCGATGCGACGGTATCCGACGTGAGGTCGCTCCGACACTCGATTCCACAACCGTCATCCAGCTCGAAGAAATGCGGTGCGCAGACGCGCAGCAGGGCCAACCCGTCGGGGCTCACGGATTCCGCGTTGATCTGGCGCAACTGCCCCTTGAACGTCGTCAGCGGAATCGTCCGTACACCGTTGCCGACAAGGCCCTGCACCATGCGGTGTGCTCCGGAAGTGAATGGATCGCGGCCGGCACGCGCTTCATCGCGGGCGGCGGTCGCCTCTTCCTTGTGCAATCTGGGGACCGGGCCTCCCACGCGCGCACGGCGTGCCTGTCGCCGGAAATAATCCGCCGGCGTTCGCACGGAGACGTTGGGAACACCTCCCGCGCCGTCGCAGCGGACTCCCCCCGGACCGCGTGACCCGGCCCGCGTGGCGTGCGCCGAGCCGTGCTCGGCGCGGCCGCAATCAATCCGCAATCACGTTGTAGCCGCGTCCTTCCAGGCAGCGCGACACGATCGCGCGCTGTTCGTAGGAACCCTCGACGCCCCCGGCGATGCCATAGCTGGTCGCGCTCCACGCCGCGACATGCGCGACATCATGGCCACGCAGCCCGACGGCGAGCGCGAACAGCGCGCCGATCGCCGCGCCCGCCGTCGCCGCGCCGGCAGCCTGCGCGGCAGCGGGTCGCTGCTCGGCAAGGTACTGGCAATCGGCCAGGTCGGCCTCGTAGCTGCCGCGGCTGATGCCGGAATCGACGACCGGCCGATAGTTCACGGGCGCGCAGCCGGCGCACAGCACCAGGACAATGATCAGCAATGGTTTCATGACGATTCCCTCAGGTTGAGCCTGGCCCGAGAATGGCGGCAGGCGCCGCGCGCTCTTGCCCAGCTTATACGCGCGAACGCGCATCCCTGAGGAACGCTACGCGGTAGCGCGAGCGCACAGGCCATCGGCCCTGCCACCGGTGTGCGGCCGATCGTGCGGCGAGCAGCGCGTCATCTGGGGCGCCCGCGAGGGTTGACGACACGGCGGCCAATCAGTGCCACCCGTTGCACGCGTTCTGGACAGCGCAACAGGACTGGCTGGACGAGTTGATCGTTGTGAGCACTGTCGCGTGAACGTTGCGCTGGTGCGTCGCGTACACCACGCGACGATCGCGCGTCGGAAAATGACGAGCCGCAACACCATCGACCGTCCCGGCCGAACCTTACCGCGTTCGCTTCACGGCGTTTCGATCGCGTCAGTCCGTCGAACCGGACTCTGCGCCGCACCCGTCGCGGCCTGCAAGCATTGGCGCAAAGCCTTTCCGGCGACCCGATGTTCCAGGAAGCCGGGCTGGATGAGCTGAGTACGCAACCTGACTTCGCGATCAGGTCCGAACACGATGCCTTCGCCGTGTTCCGCGTGGCCGGGCAAGCGCAGCCCTGCCGCTCGCAGACGAGTGATCACGTCGCCTCGCGCGGCAAATCCCATGCGGTCGTCGTAGCCTGCTGGCGTCAGCACGAAGACTGACTTCGCCAGCAAGCACGTGTCAGCAACGATTTCGCCGATCTCCCAGGCGATCCCGTCTTGCAGCGACGGCACCACGATGATGTGGCTCGCCGCCTTGGCCAACGCATGGAAATCATCGCGCCAGCCGGCATCGCTCGATTCGAATCGCGTCGCGCCGATCGTTCCCGCATCATCGTCGCCGATCGCCAGCAGCTCGCCATGGCGCTCGCCATGCAGGCGAAACGCATCGTCCAAGGTCGTCGTGTCCGGCAGCAGCATCTTGTAGAAGAAGAGAATGGTCGCCAGAAAACCATCCCTGCGCGGGTTGCGTACGCGAAATCCCGCGTCGACGGCAAATGGCCGCAGGAACAGGATTCCGTTGAACGTAGCAAGTCGCCGAGACCGTTCGTCGAGTGACTGAACGGGAACGTCGGCGACCGTGCGCTCACGGAATTCTTCATTGCGCTTGAATTGGTTCGAGCGATCATCGGCACGCTTCGCCGGCGTGCCGATCAATAGCAGCAAGGGAACCAGAACGACCAGGTAGACGAGCGTGGCATCTCCACCTGGCCGGCTGCCGAAGACTTCCACCTTCAGCACCATGTAGATCGCCATAGCGAGGATGGCCACGCCGATCGCGCGCATGTGTTTGCTCCGAGTGCGCTCGCCTGCCGCCGTTGTGACGATCCGTCCGGCGCACGTCGGACTATATGTGCGCCCGGCGCACCGGATCTCCCACTGAAGACACTGCGCGTTCAGCCGCCCCCGACAGGACGTGTGCGTACCGCGGTGCGCTGCTCACCACGCCCGCGAACTGTTCGGCGCCCGATACCACACCACCAGCCCCGCGGCGAGCAGCAGCGTGCCCATCCAGCCCAGCGCGCGCGGCCAGACCGGCCGGCGCCGCAGCACGTCGACCTGATCGATGAAGATCGTCTCGCAGGCGCCGTTCTCGCTGTCGTCGCGGCTCGTCGACGTACCGCGCGTGAAGGCGAAGCCGGCCGTGTGGCTGTAGCTGGCCAGCTGACCTTGCAGCCGCACCTGATCGCCAACGCGCAGGTTGCGGATCGTGCGCGCGACCGCGGCGTTGTCGGTCAGCAGATGATTGTTCGAGATCGCACGCACATGCGCCTGCGTCACTGGCGTGCCGCCGGGATAACTGA
This sequence comes from Tahibacter sp., assembly GCF_032229445.1. Lineage (NCBI taxonomy): Bacteria > Pseudomonadati > Pseudomonadota > Gammaproteobacteria > Lysobacterales > Rhodanobacteraceae > Tahibacter > Tahibacter sp. Next base: position 69,049 of record NZ_JAVTWC010000125.1, on the reverse strand, counting down.
AATAGCAGGTGAACTGCGCATTGTGGAACGACATGTGCTCATACGCTCCGTCTGCCGCGTTGGCGCCCCAGGCCAGGCACAGGTCGGCGACGTTGAGATGATCGTTCGTATCCGCATGGATCGTGTCCCACCAGGTCTTCGTGTCGTGGCGGTTGACGACGAGACCGGCAATGTCGTAGTCGAACACCGGATCGATGCGGTAGTCGACACCATCGGCGTGCACCGAGAACGGCTTGACCCGCGTCGCCGTCTGCCGCGGCTCCTCGCGCACGTCAGCGGCGATTTCGGCGGGCTTCGGCGTGGCGCCGCGATAGACGAACGCGGCGACCAGCAGCGCACTACCGGAACACAGCAGCAGGCGCGCGAGCGACATCAGCGTGCGGTCCAGCCACAAGCCGCCGGCACTACTTCAACCGGCACCGTTCGATCCGTCTGCATACACGATCTCGTCTGCTGTCCCCGATGACAGGTACGCGACGATAGCGCAGGAGCGTGGACGCCCGACAGCGATCCCGCACCCGCGCCAGATCATGGCTGCCGTCGCGACGCGGCGTGGACACCGGTCGTTGCGGCGCCGAGTCGCGCGATCGCTCAGCCGACAGCTAGTGCGTGCCCGGAGCCATGCAATTCTCCCAGCCCACCACCGAAAGGCTCTGGTAGCGGCCATCGTACGACAGCGCCTCGATGCACGAGCGCCGGTCCGGGCTGTAGAAATACACATGCAGGTAGGCCGAATGGACCGACCGCGCATGGCTGTAGCCGCGCTTGAGCAACGCCGCCTTGGCCTCCTTGGCGGGCGACCCGGCCAAGTCGGCAAAACCGCTGTCGTCGCGGTTCTCCGGTTCCTTGCTGCCGCTGGTGCCGAAGATGGCGCGGCAGCCTTTGTCGACGACGATCCCGGTCGAGGTTCGCTCCCAGTTCTCGCCCTCGATGCAGGGCGTCCTGCTCAACTGGGCATCGACCCATACGCGTCCGTCGCCCGGCACGTCGCAGCGGATGCGCGCACCGTCGTACGACTCGCAGGTCACGTTCGGCCCGCGCGCCGCGGCAGGACCGGCGAACGTGGCACACAGCACGAATACGAGGAAGCCACGCGGGGTTTTCATCGGAAAGGCCTTGGTTCGAGTGGAACGGGGCGACCGCCATCCGCGGCCGAGCCGGCAGAGCTGCGCCGCTGCGGACATGCGGGGACTTGCCGGAGAACATCCACGCAGCGCTGCGCACGCCGGGGCCAGCAAGTCGATGCGATGGGTTCGCCGAACCTCGTCGGCGCGGCGGGACGCCGCCATTCGCGACGGCCCCGCCGGAGTGATTCGCCTATCGCGGGTTCTGCTGCACGCCGTCGCCAATGTCGTAGTAGTCACCCTTGTCGGCGACGAAGATATGCAGGCCGAGCGTCACGCCGGTAGGCCGGTCGAACGCGCCCATCGCGATCGCGATCCGGTCCCGGTGCATCGCGTCCCAGAACAGCGCCGACCCGCAGCGCGAGCAGAAGCCGCGACGCACCTTTTCCGACGACTGGAACCACGTCAGCGCATCGCCGCCTTGAATCGTCGCATCGGTGCGCAGCACGTCGGTGGAGGCCCAGTAATGGCCCGACTGCTTGCGGCATTGGGTGCAGTGGCAGGCATCGGGCGGATGCAGCGCAGCGCTGACCTCGAAACGCACGGCGCCACAGAGACAGGATCCGGTATGCATCGGCAGTCACTCCTTCGGACACGGGCGCGGCGATTCTCGCATCGCCGTGACGCGCGACGGAAAGGAAAGAGGTCGCCGCTTCACAGGGACCGCGACGATACCCGACACTTCGCCATGGCCGGCGCGCGCTTCTGATCGGCGCAAGCGCCGCCAGATCCCTCCCACCGCCTGCGAAACCCTCATGAAACTGACCCAGATCATCCCAATGCTGCCCGTGCGCACCATGCCCGCGAGCGTCGCGTTCTACGAAAAGCTCGGCTTCCAGGTCGAGGACCGCAACGACGAATGGCGCTGGGCGATGCTGGCCTTCGACGACTGCCGCCTCATGGTCGACGAATCCATCAACGTCCATCCCCCTGCGCCGCGCCAGTCCGTGCTGTACCTGTATCCCGACGACATCGTTGCGTATCACCGGATGGTGCGCGCCAACGGCGTGGCGATTCCCGACCTCGACACGACGTTCTACGGCATGACGGAATTCCGTCTTGACGATCCCGATGGCAACCGGCTGTGGATAGGTCAGGAACGGGCATCCGACGGCTGAGTCGCGCGATTCCACGGCATGCTGGACAGCCCTGCATGCAGACGCCGCGCGCGGACAAGACGCGTGCTGTTGCCGCGTTCGCGCGTTCGCCAAGCCTCACGCGAACTTTCGAGCCCGCCCACGCACTGAACCCGGCCCGCCCGCGTCGCCGCATCCCGGCCACGCGGAGACTCACCACCCCATCAAGGCAACGACATGACTCCTCTGGCACTGATCGCAACGCTCGCACTGGCCGCCGGCACACCAGCCGGGAAACCCGATCCGGCCACCGTCGATGCGATCAAGGCCACCTGCTTCGACTACATCGACGGCCAACTCGAAGCCAACCCTGATCGCGTCGCGCGCGCGCTGCATCCCGACCTCGCCAAGCGCGCCGTGATCGGCGACACGCCGTACGAACGCTTCGGCCTGCGCCGCATGAGCAAGGAGGAACTCGTAGACCTGACAAAGCAAGGCGCACTGAAGACACCGAAAGAAAAATGGGACCGCACCTGCACCATCCTCGACATCACCGGCACCGCGGCGTCGGTACGCCTCGAAACGCCCTGGTTCGTCGACTACTTCCACATGGGCCAGTTTGGCGACAAGTGGCTCATCGTGAATGCGCTGTGGTACAGCAAGCCGAAAGGTAAATAGGCTCGAACACGAACCGCCATCCGGCAGCCGCCTGCAGAAGTCCGTGGCTATCGCACGTCACGGAGCCGACGAAACCGGTGGTGGATATTTGATACACGTCACGCCTACGCAATCCGGAGGCCGCCTGAAGCAGTCCGTGGCCATCGCGCGTCACGGAGCCCATGAACACGGCTTTTAATAGCCCTCCCCTTCAAGGGGAGGGTTGGGTGGGGATGGTGTTCGCGTGAGCGTAGGGCGTGGCGCAAAACGCTGTACTGGCTTTAATGGAAGCGCGCTTTGCCGACGATGCAAGATCAACCCCATCCCCACCCAACCCTCCGGCCCGTCAGGCGTTCAGGGCGATGAGAACCTTCGGTTCTAAGCCATCGTCCTTCACCCCCTTGAAGGGGGTGAATGGGCAACCGCTCAGAACCGAAGGTTCTGGTTACCCTGAACGCCCAACGGGCCGGAGGGCTTTCACGACCGGCGCTACTTGGCTCGGCATCTTGTTCGAGGCGATTGGGGGTTTTCAGCGGCACACGCCGTGATCCCTGCCCGCATCCCCCTGCGTATGCGAGGGCAATCCCCACGGAGTGCCCGCCATGCGCCAGTTCCTTCTCGCCGCCGCCCTGTCCTGTGCCGCCTTCAGCGGCAACGCCTCGGCGGCCGATGGCGCGCTCGATGCCACCTTCGGCACCGACGCGGAATTCCCAGGCTACGGCTTCTACATCAACCCCAACGGCACGCCGAATTTCACGCTCGACCATGTCGGCGCCATCGTCAAGGCGCCGGACGGCAAGATCTGGGTCGTCGGCCGCATGAAGGCGCCCGGCGCCTATCGGCTGAGCCTGACCCGTACCGACGCCGACGGCTATCCCGACATGGAATTCGGCGACCAGGGCCTGCGCAGCGTGGTCGGCCCGTGCGCCGACTTCAGCGTCAGCGATGCGACGCTCGATGCGCAGGGCCGGCTTGTCGTCGCGGTGGACGAATGCCCCGACTTCACGGTCTACCGCTTCCTGCCCAACGGCGATCTGGATCTCACCCTCGCGGGCAGCGGCGTGCTCAGCGTCCCGTTCAACCAGGGCGGCGGTGACGAAGACCGTAGCCAGAAAGTCGCCACCACGCCGAACGGCAATATCCTCATCGCCGGCACCGTGACGACCCCGACCACGCGCAACCTCGGCATCGCCCACTACACCGCCGCGGGCCTGCCCGTCGCGGGCTTCGGCACCGCCGGCAAGCTCACCGTGCCGATGGAATGGTCGGTGCCAGAGATTCCCGGCGTCACCGGCCTGTATCGCATGGCCGACGGCCGCATCGTCGCCACGGGCCATATCTCGGAGACCTCGCAGGCCGTCTCCGACAAAAAGCAATTCGTGGTCCGCATGCTGACCAACGGCGCGATGGACCCGTCCTTCGGCAACGTGTCCGCCGGCCTGTCCAAGATCAACCTCAAAAGCCCACTCGGCCTCACCGAATCGCCGCGCGTCTATGCCTCGCTGATGGAATCCAACGGTTCGGTCATCCAGGTCGGCAGCATGCTGTCCAACCAGGTGAGTTCCGGCAGCGACATCTTCCTGTTGCGCTGGCGTCCCGACGGCCAGCTCGACACCAGCATCGGCCCGAACGGCGTGCGCCAGTACGCGCTGGACTTCGCCGGCCCGAACCCCGGCGACACCGAGAGCAACTGGGAATCCGCCAACAGCATTGCGCACCAGGCCAACGGCCAGTACGTGATCGTCGCCAGCAGCCGAGTGGGCGAATACGCCGCCACCGCCCTCGTCCGCCTCAAGCGCAACTTCGCCGTCGACACCACCTTCGGCAACGGCGGCAAGATCCAGCACACCATCGAAGTCTCCACCAACAGCCAGCACGGCCAGGCCGCCGACCCCATCCTGATGCAGCCCGGCCGCATCGTCGTCGGCGGCGTCGTCTTCACCGGCATCAACGGCCGCATGCAAATGATGATGGGCATGACGCACGATGAGATATTTGCGGATACGTTGGAGTAAGGCGTCGGCACCGAGCAGCAAGTTCGGCGTTGCCGCACATGCCGCTCGGATATTCACCGCGGGCAGCGCCATCCGCTTACATGCACGCCCCGTTGCCGCTCCGCGCAACACCCCGAATACTCGCGCCGCGATGGCGCCCTTGCCCATCGCCGCCGGCCGGCGTCCCAGGCCAAACCCAAGTCCCGGTTGCGTCGCCCGTTAAGACGCCCGTTCGTGAGCCGCAAACACTTCGTCGGAAGACGAATCCAGGTCGAGGACGGCGAGTCCATCGACCGCGCCCTGCACCGCCTCGAAATCAGCCTGCAGTACGAATACAAATGCTGGACCAAGAAGCGCTACGGCTACTACGAGAAGCCTAGCGCGCTGCGCCGCAAGAAACGGAAAATGGCGCAGATCTGCCAGATCCGCTCAGGTCCCTATCAAGGCGCCAACCAGCGTGCGTACTGGCATCAGTTCCTTCACCTGAAACAGTTGATGGCACGCACGGGGCCGATCAACAGCGTCAGCCGATAGTGCCGCCGCTGGCAACGACGCGGCATTCGCTGCCGCGCCGGTCGTCAACGGACCGGCGCGGCGTCAGGCCGCTCGATCACCAGCCATCGACGTGGAGCCGCCAGAATGGCCCGGCCCTCGAACAACAGACCCACTCAGGTCAGTTCGGAATCACGCAGGTCGTCGTGTTGTTGGTCGGATTCCAACTGCACGTGATGACGCCACCGTTGGCCGCCCCAGAGCTGATGGGAATGCCCAGCGACCGCATGTATTCGATGAACGCAGCCATGTCCGGGCCTTGGCCCGGGGGGAAGTACCAGCGGCCGGTGTAGTCCTGGGGATTGGAGCTGCGATCGGGCAGCCAGTGGCCGCTGTCGTCTCGGGCACTGTCCTTAACGTAGACCGCGTTCTCCCCCAGCGTGGCACGGACCTGAACCTTTGACCCGTCGTCGAACACGATGTCAATCGTGATCACGATGCCCTGCGTCATGGCGAAATACGCATCCAAGTGGCCAGCGATATACGACAGCGGGCCAGCCAAAGAACTGTTTGGATTCATCTGGAAAATCTGCTGCGTGCTCGCCAGGTCGAGCAGTTGATTGCGCAGCGAACCGTCCAGGAGGAAATCGTGTGCGGTCGGCTTTCCCGGCAGATAGGTCGGGAAGGACGTGCTACCCACGTCGGCCGTAACCGAACTCTTGAACGTGCCGTTGGTTCCCCGCCACACCAGACTCATCTGACCGGCCATGTCCACCAGGTCGGACGTAATGGCGACTTCTTCTGTCTGGAGGGTGCAGCCCGCGTTGGTTTCGTTGCCGGCCTTGGGCGCCTCGGACTTGGCCCCGTTGCCACCGCCGACGTTCGGGGCAGAACCGCAGTAGTTGCGGTATTTCTTGATTGCGCCATTGGCGGGATTCCACACGATGTGCGCTGTCGGGCTGGCGCCCAGCGTGCGGGCTTTGCTGTACATCTGCGTGTCGGAACAGTTGACGCATTGGACGGCCGCCGAGACAGAACCAACGACCAACAGCAAGACCACACCACCGATTGCTCTGAGTGCTTGATGCACGATGAATCTCCTTAAGGTATACAACTCCACTGATGCGGGGGCAGTGTAAAGGGCCTTTCTTCCCAATGAAACCGGCCGCGGCGGTACCGCGAAGCCGCTACGCCGGCAAACGGCTATTCGATGCCGGCCTCAGTGGACGGGCACCTACTCGATTTTCGGGGTTCAACGGGCTCACGCGCTGTGCGGATGCGGTTCGCGTGCCCCACCCCGCGCCCGCTCAAGCCCGACCGCTTACGCCACACTCGCCCCGCCTCGCGTAGCGGACTCGAACGGTCGCCGCGCAACCGTACGCCACTGCATCCACTTGTCACTTATGCCATTAGTGCATTTATATTGCACGACATTGCAGCAGCTGAAAAAATCGCCGCGGCGACGCGCTATCGGCCGTCCGCACCCTGCGGCGCTGTCTGGTCGCGTGCGTCGCCGAGCCGCAATCGCACAGGGACGATTGCTCACCCAAGGAATTGCCTACAAGGATATTTTCGTGAGCCAAGATCTCGTGTCACTCAGCTTCACCGCCGAACAGCTGGCCGCCGCGGACGCCGCCATCACCCAACTGGAAACCATCTTCGCCGGCTTCATCGCGCTGACGCCCGACGAACGCCGCAGCCTGAACCGCATGGGCAACCAGTCCAAGCCGTTCTGCGAAAACACCATCCTGATGATGGAACAGAACCTCCCGCTGATCCCGCCCATCCTCAACCCCGCCAGCGCGCGCCAGGACATGCTGGCCCTGCAGCAGATCTCGCCGCTGCTCGATCGCCTGGAGCGCCTCACCGAGCGCGGTTCCGATACCGAGGCCGCCCTCGGCAGCGACATCATGGCCCTCGCCCTGGCCGGCTACGGCGCCCTCGGCGTGGCCGGCAAAGGCCAGGGTCTGGACAGCCTGCGCAAGCAACTGTCCGTGCGCTTCGCCAAGACGCGGCGCAAGCCCGATACGGCCGACAAGGCCAAGACCGGCAAGACGGACGATGACGCCGGGAACGAGGGCGGCGGCACGACCTGACCGGGCCGCGCCGACCGCTTATCCGTCGCGCCATGTCCACGGACCTTTCAACCCGTGAAACCGCGGGGCGGTGAATGAGCGGCGCCGTACGCCATTCCAGCAACAACGCGATTCATCGCGGTACGAACCCCGCGCCGGTCCGCCGAACGGCCGGCGCGGGACCGCGTGCGGAGCCGGTGCGCCACGCGCTCGGGACCGCATAGCGGGGGACATCGCATGGGGCTGACGCACCCCTCGCCGCTCGCACGCCAAGCGACACCGCCCACGGGAGTCCGGAGCGGCGCAGAGCGATTCCGGAAGGCCGCGCAACCAGTCCCGATGCGGTCAAACCGCTTCCGGATACCTGAGAGGCGGCTCCGGAAGCAGTCAGACTGCCAGCGGATACCCGGAAACGGATTCCGGAGGCGGTCCCAGCGCTTCGGCTGGCCCTCCGACGGACTCCGGAAGCGCTCAAAGTGACGCCGAATAGGGTCGACGCGATTCCCGAAGCGGTCAAAGCGCTTCCGGACAGGCGCAAAGCCTCTCCGTTCGGGATTTCTGCAATAGCCGCTGACCGCAGCAGCGTAAGGGCGACAGCGGCGGCACACGCCGCGCTCGCCGACGCGAAACAGCCGCCTCGCGCCAACCACCAGCGCCGCTGCGACACGGCACCCACGCAGTCCCCGCCGCAAGCGTCGCACCACCCGTTGCGTAACGAGTCGCGTGCCCTGCCCCGCTCGTGCCATCGCGACGCCGGACGCCTACATCACCTCGGGAGGCTCCATCACCGCGAACAACCCCAAAGCATCGCGCGACAGAATCGCAATCGCCTCCACGAACGCCACATGCGTCTGCTCGTCCGGCGACTCCACCGCCGTCGTCAGCAATGCCTCACTGAGCAGACTCGCCGCCTTCAGGCGCGACATGGCTTCGTCATGCACCGCGCGGCGCTGCTTGGGGGTGTCCACGGCGAAGGCGAACAGGACGTGTTCGGCGTTGCGGAATTCGGTGGGAAGGGGGTGGAAGGAACCGATGGGTTTCATGAGCCCATCTCCACGCCCGACCGGGTTTCGACTGAACTTCCCAGGCTCCGCCGACATAACCACAGGGAATGAAAGACTATTTCGCCGCACATACATGACCTCCCGTCGCTGATCGCTCCAATTGAGCCGTGTTCCGATGCGCCACAACGTCGCGCAAACAAATACTATAGTCTCTGGCACTAAAGTACTAGTCCTAAGACGGTAACGGGGATCCTTTCGGAACCCCACCATGACCTCATTCGAGAAAGCGTTGGGCCAAGTGATCGCCGAAGAACGCAAGCGGCAATGCCTTACTCAAGAGGCGCTCGCCGATGCATGCGGAATCCATGTCACCTACATCAGCCAACTGGAGCGCGGGCTAAAGTCTCCGACAGTTCGAGTGCTCCGATTGATCGCAAAATCGCTGAACACGAGCGCCTCCACTTTGCTCACGAGAGCGGAACACGACTAGTCCAATCGCTTATGCCACTACGTTCCATTGATGGCGTCCACGCAACGAACATCAAACCGTCACTTGTCGGACGTGCGCAATATGAAGGCCGAACGAGTCTTCGATATTTGTAGTAGTTGAACCTGGCCGGTTATGTACGGACCTACGTTAAAAAAGTGAGTAGCACGATGGCTTCGAATTCCAATGAGTTCACCCTGCGCCTGAAAGCGATAAAGCTGCGCAATTTCCGCTGCTTCAAGGCGCTGTCGGTGGATTTCCACCCAGACCTCACAGTACTCGTAGCGAACAACGGCCAAGGAAAAACATCGGTGCTGGATGCCGCGGCCATTGCGCTAGGGCCTTATGTCGGCGCGTTTGATGATGGCAAGGACCGCTATTTCAGCAAAGATGACATACGGCTAATACGGGATGGCGAAAGTAACAGTATGGAACTAGCTGAAGGCGGTGTCGCCATCGAAGCCGACGGAGTGATTGAGCACAAGCACGTGGCCTGGACGCGCGAAATGCCTACGTTGAAGGCACGCAAGCGCAACAAAGGCGTGCAGGTACTCATCAACTATGCCGAGAAGCTGCAGCGATGTGTTCGACATGAAGCAGAGAATGACCGGAGCGACGAGGCCGCTAGCGGCATCAGTACCACAAGCCTCCCGCTCGTCGCCTACTATCCGACCGACCGGCTCTGGAACGTGCGCCGCCTACCTTACAAGAAACTGCCACGCACCTCGCGCATGGTGGGCTATACACACAGTTTGGAATCCGGCTCCGATTTTCACCTCATGGCAGACTGGATCCGGTACTGGAGCACCAACGCGCTGAAACGGAAGGTGGAAGCACAAGCCACCGGAACTTATCAGTCAAATTCGGTATTTGACAACGCGCTCGAAGCAGTCAGGAAGGCGGTCAATATATGCCTAGCACCCGCGGGCTGGGGCAACTTCGACTTCAGCCTCGCGCGCGAAGAACTCGTCGCCACACATCCAGATCATGGTGAACTGCCGGTCGCAGTCCTCAGTGATGGCATCCGAAGCATGTTGACGCTGGTTGCCGACATCGCATTCCGCATTGTGAAGCTCAATCCGAACCTTGGTCCATTCGCAGTCGCAAATACTACCGGGATCGTTTTGATTGACGAGATCGACATGCATCTGCATCCGTCATGGCAACAGACCGTACTCGGCTCTCTGCGCGAAGCGTTTCCGAGGATCCAGTTTATTGTCACCACGCACAGTCCGCAGGTCGTGACTAGCGTGCCTACAGAATCGATTCGCATACTATCGGAGAACGGCGTTTCTGCTGCGCCAGCGGGAACCGAGGGCGCCGAGTCGTCGCGTGCGTTGAAGCAAGTATTTTCTGTCGAAACTCGGCCGCCGAGCAACGATGCAACGAAGGAACTTCTGCGCTATCTGGCGCTTGTCGACAAAGGCGAGTGGGAAAGCCACGAGGCACGGACGCTGCGAGGCAAGCTGGATGAACGCTATCAGGGTGAGGAGCCCGCTTTGTACCAGGCCGACCTGATCATCGAGAACCAGAAGTGGGAACGCGGTCAATGAAGCGCGTTCCAAAAGGCACATCGCCACGTTCGCTTGATAGCTTCAAACGGGCCAGCCCACGTAGCACCTGGGACCAAATGCGCAGCGACGCGCTATGGGGAGGAAAAAACGCATACGCAGAATGCCGCGCAACATCTCTCTCGAACCAGGGAGGACTCTGCGCATATTGCGAAGTGGACATCCGCGACAGTCATCCGCTGAAATGTCGCGTCGAGCACTTTCACCCGAAGGCCGATGTATCGGACGACATAAACTGGGCGCTGGAATGGGCCAATATGCTGGCCGTCTGCGCCGGAGGTAGCCGGCCGGAACTGCCGGAAGGCGTCCACTACAGACAGTCCATTGCCGAAAATCTAAGCTGCGATGCGCACAAAGATCGGATGATAACAACCGGGAAGTTGGCAAAAACCTGTGAAGGGCTCATTCTCAATCCGCTACAAATCCCGGCGTACCCAAATCTTGTCGCGGTTAGCTGGACAACCGGGAAGCTAGTGGCAAATACGCAGGCTTGCGACGCTCTAGATCCGTGGCCGGGCAACCAGTGTGGCTCCCTGGCCGAACTGGTCAATGAAACTATCGCGGTTTTTAACCTCAACTGTGATCGGCTTACGTCGCATCGCAAATTGCTGGTCTTCGACATAGAACGCAATAAGAGGAAAATGCGTCAGGATGGCCTTACTGCGGACGATGCATTTGCCACTTTGGCGCGAAAGTATTTTGCCGGCAGACGCTGGCCTGCGTTCTTTTCGACTATCCGGCATTGCCTTGGATCAGCCGCCGACGCCTACCTTCGCGAAGCCGGCTACGATGGGTAGACTGGCGCTCACCCCAAGCCAACCAAGTGCGACCGCATTGGCGAACACCCAGAATTGAGGACCAGCAAACGGTGTTTGATTGGCTTACTTGCGCTATTCAGGAAGTTAGCCTGACTGTGCTAATGGGATACACCGGCCCAAGCAGGTTCAGCAGAATGGTTCAAGAAGTGATCTGCTCCTTCTCCACCAGGAATGCCGCAAGACGCGTCCGCCTTCGCTTTTTCGCGCGCTCCGAATTACCGAAGCTCCGCTGCGACATCGACCGATCCCTGCTGGCCGGTTGCCGCTGTTTAAGTACAAGGACTTGCTCTGAAGCTCCCTGACCGGCCGCGCTGATTCAGTCTCTGGCGCTGAATTTTCTGATCGACCTGTAGCGCGCTGGCACCAACCCGCAACTATTCTTTTACGCTGCAATTTTGCAGTGTACAGATAGCAATAGTAGCTAAATGATGAGCTATGCTGGCTGTAGTTTAGCCTTGCCTCAAGCGACGACCCGGGCACAGAAAATTTCTCCCTGAAAACTATTTGGAGCAGCTACTGTGAGTGATGACAAGACGAAGCAAGATGGGCTTAAGAGTTTTGTTCCAGAGTCGGTTTCGTTCCTCCGAGCAGCGGTAAGTTCAATCCCTGTTATAGGTAGCGCGCTGGATCACCTGCTGTTCGACAAGGCCGATGCGATCCGAATTCGTAATATCGAAACACTGATGAATTCAACTGCGGATCGCGTTAGGGAAATTTCTGAAGAAAAGCTCAACAAAGACTGGTTTTCGTCTGAGGAGGCGCTTTCGGCGTTTAGGCTGCTATCAGAGCGAGCGAGCTTTGAACCCGACAAGCAGAAGATTCGAGACCTCGCGCATCTCGGTGTGACTTGCGGTTCGAAAGAGCACTCAAGTGATCCGATGAAGTTGCTGATTCTTGAGCATCTTTCTCACTTGACATCGATTCAGCTTCGATTGCTTCAGATTGTAGCTTCGACACCTGTAAAGAAGGGCGAGACAAGATCAGAAACCGTCGTCCAACACGTTGATGCACGTTGGGCAAATGACATCGCTGCAGAACTAAAAAAGGGTCCGTCATTCTGGACCGGAACGCTGGATGTAATTGCGCATTTAGAGGTATTGGAGGCGCTCAATCTCCTGAGAACCGCCCCGATTTCATTCAACGGGCAGCCTGGATTCTCGTTGACCAGACTGGGTGAATTGGCAGCGAATTTTGCGACGATCGCAGATCTGGAGAAGGCTGCTACGAACGTGAAATCCAGTAGCTAGTAGCTTAGAGTGATTTGGTGCCGGCAATCACCGCCATCGCGTCTGGCGTGGCCTCAGCAATAACCGAACCGGCGGGAATGTCCTGGGGTGTGGCGCCCGATACGGCCAAAGCGACCACCTCGCCAGTCGGCGAGCGTGCCGTGCGGGCAAGCTCGCGATGTGCGGCGAAGCTCGCCGAGGTGCCATCGGGACGCGTGACGACAATGGCCAGCGTGTCGCGCGTCGCGATGTGATCCGGCGAGGCGGTGAACAGCACGCCGAGACCGCGGCGGGCGATGGTGAAAACTTCCGCGACGGTACCGATCAACGTCGTCGTCATGGCAGCAGCCCGAGATCAGATGTCGTCGCGTTCACGGCCTCACGCGTTCGGCATGGCGCTGGTACGCGTGCGTGGCCGGAATCGCTGCAAGGACGGTAGCCTGGCGGTATCGCCGTGGGCGAATCAGCGCGCATCAGCACTCGCTAAAAGGCAACGGTATCTCGTGCTCGCCAAGCACGACCTTGTAGTGCGTCAGATAGCTCCAGAGCGCATTGCGCAACGCATTGAGTTCGTCGTAGGCGTCCTCGTCGAGCACGCCGCGCGCCGCTTCGCACGCCTCATCCGCCTGGCGGCACAGCGCGTACAGCGAGTCGCCTTGAACCAGCACGCCGGGAAAGTGCCGGCCCGGATGCCGCAGGACGGCTGCATTGGTGGCGTCTGAGTAGATCTCGACAATTTCTGTGCGCATGGTTGGTACTGACTCCTGTGCTGCGTTGCGACCTCGTTACCGGGCGGCTAGGAACCGTTGGAAAACGGGATCAGGTCCACCGCGAAAATCCACCACTGATAGGAACCGCCCATACGCGACTGGCCCTCATCCGTTTGCAATCAGTCGCCCTGCTTCGCATTGCGCCAAGCCGCGCAACGACGTGCACCGCATCAATACCCGAGACAACTCTGCTGCGCTTGCTTGTCGAACACGCTGCGGTCGTCGAATTGCGCGGCATAGATGGACGGCGGCGGCAACGACGCTCCGCTGTAGAGCCAGCGGCGCTTGTCGGCACTCGACAGGATCGGGATGCGATGCGCCCAGCACCAGTCGAGCAATTCCTGCTTGTTGCTGATCGTGATGAGCGAGCCGGTTCGTGGCACCAGCAGGTCAACATGCGGATCGGCCGTTCCGAAGCAGGTCATGCTGCAGTAGGCCACTTCGGTGGCGGGTATCGAAACGCTACGCCGCCAGGACAGGCTCGGTGAGAGGTCGATGTGCCCAGGTGAGGGGCGCACGCTGGCGAATGCGGAAAAACGCTCAAGCCCCTCCTGTTTCTGGCTGGTCACCACGAATTCGTTGGCGACCACCGGTGCATTGTTGGCATCCCGCGCGAATGCCGCTTCGAGATCGCTATACGATCCGGAACATCCGGCCAGCAGCCCTGCGCTGGCGAGGAAACCCAAGGTTCTCATGATGTGCTCTGGTCACTGCTGGACGTTGCGACGGCTTTGGTGTCAATCGATCTTCTCGAAGCTGGTTGACGCATCTTTCCGCTGCCGAGTCAGGCCCGTTACCGTGTGATCCGAGGTCTCCTGAAAAGTCAGGCGGTTCTCGCCGATCACCCAGAAGAACGCACCTGGCCCCCGATTCCGCAAGGCGAAATCGTATCCATAGTCGGTACGCCAGAACAAATGACCGTCATGCACGACAATCTCTGCAACAGCGCCTGTCGAATCGCGATAGCGACCGGTGTACCGGTGAAGCTCCGATTCCGCGACGGGCAGGGGCAGCGGCGTAATCCCATCGCAGCCTTTCCCGAAAACCTCGAGCAGCCACGCGCATTCGACTTCTGAAATGATCCGCAATCCGTTGGTACCGTTCGTCAGAATGACAATGCCGTCAGCCGTGCCTGGTGATAGCAGCAGTTGCGCCATCCAACCTTCGTTGGAACCGCTGTGCCCGACCAATCGGACGCCCTCGATGTCCGGCAGCTCATAGCCCAGTCCATACTTGGGTGATTCACTCGACGGCCGTTGCATGGATGCAACGGTAGCGGGGCTGACTATTCGCGGTGCTTCGTTCGCCGAATTCAGGCTGGCCGTTGCGAATGCAAGCAAGTCGGTCAGCGTCGTCTGCAATCCAGCCGCGGACGTCGCGGTGAATCGTTGCCCAGCGAATGGTTTCCCCGAGGCATCGTGGGGTGTCGCTGCCGCCAGGGAGATTGCTTCGTCCCAGACATAGGCACTTCCGGTCATCCCCAACGGGCGGAGGATTTCTGATTTCATGTAGTGATCGAACGAACGGTGCATGACTTCTTCGATCAACAGTTGCAGGACCGCATAGCCGCCGCCTGAATACCCCCACTCGCTGCCGGGTTCCCGAACCAGCCTGATGTCCCTCTCGCCGTCGGTCGTCGCTACCAGCATGGCATCGAGGCTCGGTGGCTCAACTTCTGGAGAAACCTTGGGCACTCCCCACATCGAGAGCCCCGCGGTGTGGTTGAGCAGGCGTCGAACCGTGACGGCCTCCGCATTGAATTCCGACGGGGGAATTTTCCACCGGCTCAAATAGCCGCCGACCGGCGCATCCAATTCGACGCGACCTTCCTCGACCAGGCGCATTACGCCCCACGCCGTTACGGACTTCGAAATGGATCCGACGTTGAAAGCCGTACTGACAGTGACCGGTTGCCGCGTCGCGACATCGCGATAGCCATAGCCCGTCGCGCTCCAGACTTTGCCGTCTCGAATGATTCCAACCGCGGTTCCGGGTACCGCGTAAGCGTCCAGAATGCGCGGCACCAGGAGATTCAATTCATCGTCCAGGCGGCCCGAAGACGACGTTTCTTTCGGGGCGTCGACGGCCTTACGCTGCAACTCGGATCTGTCGTTGTGCGCCTGCCTGCTTGAACCATCCACTGCGGCGCACGACGTCAAGCACAGCAGGGTCAGCGCCCATGGCATCAGGTTCATGGCGTGACGGATCATTGGCGAGGTCCCCTGCATGGATGGGCGGCGTCAAGCGACCGGCGTCCTGATCGGCCTGCGCGGTCGGTCAAGGATAGTCGAGCGCGATCTGATCGCCGCCTCTTCGCCGAAAGCGGACCTACTTATTGTTGCGGTAGCGTGTGACTGATCCACCGCAGCGGAGAGAGCGCGCGCTGCCGATGTGGTTGATCAATGCGACCGGCACGCGGACGGCCGCGTTGCTGATGTCTGAGTAGATCTCGACAGTCTCTGTGCGCATGGAGCTCCGATGCTGTATCGCCGGTGCGCGACTCGCGCGCCGCCTACGCCGCAGGCAGGCGAGGCCCCTGCTCCGCCAGCCGGTACTGCCCCGCGATGGACTCCATGCGCGCCGAAATCGCACCGCCGTTGCGCGTACTCAATTCACGCAGGATGAAATAGCACGAGATGACGCCGATGGCAGCCAGCACACCCATGGGAATCTGGATGGCCAGCCAGGTCCAGATCAGGCTGCCGAGCGTCTTCCTGATGAACAGACCGATCAGGTATCCGACGCCCAATCCCACGATGCTGCCCAGCATGGCCAGGCGAATCGCGTTGGTACGCGTATCGTCGGTAAACAGGCGACCACCGAACATGTTCACCAGCATCTGGGCAAACACAATGATCGGACCGACGAACGGAATGAGGCACAGCACCAGGCAGAGCGCACCCAGCGCGATGAAGTCCTGCAGGGTCACCCGCCACGGGTTGTAGACGCGATCCACGCCGAAGCTATGGCCGGTGTTGATGACGTAGGCACGTACCAGATCGCCGGTCTTCTTGGTGGCGATCACCAGCCGGTGACCGGGCCTGGCATCGATGTTCAGGCTACGCAAGGTGAGTTTTTCTTCGCGGCCATTCTCGAGGTTGCGCAGCCAGAGTTCCTGGTCGCTGTGTACCGTCGTGCGTGACGTGATCGGGTTGATCCGCGTCGCCATGGCGTCCGTGCCGCCGCCGGAAATGTGCGTGGTCGAGTATTTGTGCGTTTGCTCGCTGAGCACTTCGTACGGCGTAAAGACCAGGTTTTCCATGGGAGACCTTTTCGAGAGGACAAATTCGCGGCGGGTGCGGCCGTCGTGGCCATTCCTTGGCCCTTCCTCGGTGCAGCAAGACATGAAGAACGGGACTTCCAGTCCTTTCCTCGACGCATCCGCGCGCCCCGAAAAACCATACCTTTCCCTTGAATTACCACCGCCGCCCCGAGGCGAATCCGTCCAGGAAGCGCGTAGACGCGGCGGCGGAACAGGCTGGATGGCGCACCCGCCGTCCTGTAGCTGTCACGTGGGCACCTGCCCTCTCATCGGGACAACAGGGTCAGCGCCACTGCGCGAGTCCACAACTGACAGGAGTCGCCCCTGCGCGAGTTACCCGCTGGGGTTTGCAATCCGTTGCCGCGCATCGCGCCAAGCCGTACGACGACGGGGACGGCTTCGCTAGCCGGCACACCCCTGATACGCCTGCTTCTCGAATGCGCTGCGGTCGTCAAATGGAGGCGCTTGGCTGGACGGCGGCGGCAACGGCGCGCCGTTGTCGAGCCAGTTGCGCTTGTCGCTCGCCGACAAAAGGGGAATGCGATGCGCCCGGCACCAGTCGAGCAATTCCTGTTTGTTGCGGATCGAGATGAGCGAGCCGGTTCGCGGCACCAGCAAGTCAACGTGGGAATCGGCCGTCTGGAAGCAGGCCATGCTGCAGTAGGCCACTTCGGTGGCGGGTATCGGCACGCTACGCCGCCAGTACAGGCTCGGTGAAAGGTCGATGCGCCCGGTCGAGGTGCGTACGCTGGCCCAGTGTGCGAAGCGCTCAGTCCTTTCACGTTTCTGGATGGCCACCTGGAAATCATCGGCGACCACGGGTGCGTCGTTGGGTTCCTTCGCAAATGCAGCCTCAAGATCGCTATACGATCCGGAACACCCGGCCAGCAGCCCTATGCTGACGAGCAAACCCAACGTTCTCATGATGCGCTCTGGTCGATTGGAGTAATGGCCTGGGATCGTCGCAGCCTCGTGGCGCGGCGTCCATGCCGCTCGCAGGGCGGACTACGTATGCTGATGGCAAGTGCAAGGCCGTGTGGCCAGTCGACGCCGTGTAACCAAGGTGATCGTATGCACGAGTCGGAACCATCCCGTGCGGGGTGCACATCTCTCATGAAACGCGGCCGTTTGAGCTGGGCGCTTCGGCTTGTGGTCATCGCGTCAACCGTTTTGGTTGTCGGCTACGTCATTGCGCTGTTGACCCAGAACGGGCGCATCGTTAGCAGGGAGTTCGAAGCGGATTCGGCACGCGTTTTTCTGGCCCTTGTAGCCGTTTCGAGTATCGGCGGTTGTGTCCTTGCGGTGCGCGACAAGACCGGCTGGTGGCTCGCCGCACCGCTGCTGGCCATTGGCGTACCGATGGCGATGGTGTTTGCGTTAGCACGGGTGGGATTGATCTCGTTCCATTAGGCCTTGGCAAATGCTGGACCACCTGGGGCGCGGACATCTTAATCGGCGAGCTGCGCTGCCTGGCCGATGCGGTGGAGGTGATCGACTTCTATCAGCACGTGTATCGTTTCGACGACCTCACGGGCGCCGACCGCCCGCGGGCGACTGAGCCACCGTGTCAGCCCCCGCCCCGAAGCCCGTAAGTAGAATCATGCCCGAACCGACCGCGCCCGAAGCCCCTGCCGACCACTTCGCGCGCGTCCGCGCCGTCTTTCATCAGCTTGTCGAACTCGAAGCCTCGCACCGTGCCGCGGAACTCGATCGTTTGGCCGAATCCTCGCCGCAGATCGCGCACGACGTGCGGCTGCTCATGGAACAGCTCGACGAAACGGATCTGGTCGCGAGTGTCGCGCCAGCGCCGCCGTCGCAACTCGGGCCGTTCCGGCTGCTGAACCGGATCGGCAGCGGCGGCATGGGCGAGGTGTTTCTCGCCGAGCGCGTGGAAGGCGGTTTCGAGCAGCGTGTCGCGGTCAAGCTGATGCGCGCGACGGCGGTGACGACGGATCTGGCGCGGCGGTTCCTGCGCGAACGCCAGATCCTCGCGCGGCTGCAACATCCGGGCATTGCGCACCTGATCGATGGTGGCATGACGCCGGCGGGGCATCCGTGGCTGGCGATGGAATACGTCGATGGCGACCGCATCACGGCCTGGTGCGCGGCGCGCGGGCTCGATGTCGCGGCGCGCGTGCGCCTGTTCCTGCCGGTGTGCGAGGCGGTGGCATTCGCCCATCGCAACCTGATCATTCATCGCGATCTCAAGCCCGGCAATCTGCTCGTCGATGCGGACGGCCGGCCGCGACTGCTGGATTTCGGTATCGCGCATCTGGTGGATGCCGAGGCGAAGGAGCAGACCCAGGCGATACCCGCGATGACGCTGGCCTATGCCGCGCCGGAGCAGCGCGCGGGGGATACCGCCACGACCGCTACCGATGTGTATCAGCTCGGCGTGGTGCTGCGCGAACTGATCGTGGGCAAGGTGGCCGATGCCGCGTCCGTGGCGAACCCGCTGCTGCGCGGCGATCTGGGTCGCGTCATCGGCAAGGCCACGGCCGAGGCGCCGGGCGAGCGCTACGCGAGTGTGGCGATGCTCGCGGACGATCTGAGCGACTGGCTCGAACGGCGCCCACTGCGCAGTGGGATCAGCAGTCCGCGCGAACGGCTGCGAAAGACGGTCTGGCAATGGCGCTGGCCGCTGGCGATGCTGGCAACGGGGCTGCTGGCTGTAGGTGTCGGTGCCGTGCTCGTATTGCGCGAGGCGCGTGCGAAGGGCCAGGAAGCCGAGGTCTCGCGGCAGACGACGCAATTCCTCATCGGCCTGTTCCAGGGCGCCGATCCGACCGTGGCGCGCGGCGCCAGCCTCAGCGCGCTGGACCTGCTCGACCAGGGCAATGCGCGCCTGCATGGCGCGACGCGGCTGCAGCCGCGGGTGCGCGCGCGTCTGTTGCGCACGGTGGCGGACAGCTATGTCTCGCTCGGCCACTACGACCGTGCGCTGTCGCCGGCGCAGGAGGCGCTGGCGCTGCGTCAGTCCGACGGCGATGCCGTCGAGCGCGCGGACAGTCTCGATCAGGTCGGCAACATTCTGCGTCTGCGCGCGGACTACGCGCGCGCCGAGCCGCTGCTGCGCGACGCGCTGGCATTGCGCCGCGCGCAGTTGCCCGATGACGACCCCGCGACCATCGACAGTCTTGCGCATATGGCTGCGCTGCACAGTGCAAAAGGGGATTTCCAGGCAGCGAACGCGCTGTTTGCCGAAGCCGCGGACGCCGCGCAGCGCCGCTACGGCGAAGACTCGGTCGAGACGGCGAAGCATCTGGACGACTACGCCGGCAATCTCGACGACATGGGCCGGCGCAGCGAGGCGCTCACGTTGCTGCGGCGCGCACTGGCGATACGCGAGCGCGTGCTGGGGCCTGAGCACCCGGATGTCGCGACGACACTCGCGAACCTCGGCGTGCACCTGTCGGGCTCGGGAAACTACGACGAGGCAGCGGCGCTGCTCGAACGCGCGCTGGCCGTGCGCCGCGCGATTTACGGGCCGGCGCATCCGCTCGTGGCCTTTACCCAGATCAACCTGGCCGGCGTCTACGCGGACCAATACCGACTCGACGTATCGGAGCTGCTCGCGCAGGAAGCGCTCGCGACGATCCGCAGCGTGCTGCCGAACGATCACCCGAAGGTCAACGAAGCGCTGAACATGGTGGCGCTGGTGCGCATCCTGCGCCGCGACTTTGCCGGCGCGATCGTGTTGCAGCAGGAGGTCGTGCAGCGCTACGCGGCGAGCGCGGGCGAGGATCATCCGGATACCCTGACCGCGAAGAACAACCTCGCCTACGCGCTGGCGCGCGCCGGGCGCGCTGCGGACGCGGAAGTCGCGCTGCGCGACGCGATTGCACGCAAGCGCGGCGACAACGGCCAGGGCAGCGCGCACGACCACCAGAACCTCGCGGTCGTGCTGTCGCTGCAGGGCAAGCATGCCGAAGCCATCGACTGGCAGCGCCGCGCGGTGGCAATGCAGGAGGCGCGCGAGGGCAAGGCCTCGGTCGCGGCGGCCGTGGCGGTGCGGGAACTCGCGATCACCCAGGAGATGGCCGGCGCCTACGTGGACGCCGAGCACGATTTCCGCACCGCACTCGCGACCGCCGAAGCGGCCGGCCAGCACGCCGACATCGCGCTGCGCGGCTGGAAGGTTCCGCTCGCCGCCTTTCTCATCGGCACCGATCTCGTCGGCAGGAGCCGCTGCGACGAAGCCGTGGCGCTGCTGCGCGCCGCGCTGGCGGAACTGGGCGACGGCAACACGATGGCCGAACCGATCACGCGGCCGCAGATTCATCTGCTGCTCGGCGCGTGCCGGTCGGCCGCGGACCACTCCGTGCCGACGATGCCACTGGCGCAGGCGTGCCAGGCATTGCTCGCGCTGCCCGGGGCGGACGTCGATGTGTATCCGACGACGCGTCGGCTGATGGCGACGCGGTGTGTCGAGGGGCGCCGGTGACTGTCGCGTAGCGTGCGGCGCAGGCGGATGCGTTCGTGGTCGCGAAGATCCGACCGGAACGTGTAGCCGCAGGATGGGCGGCCCTGCGGATCGGCGAGGATATCGCGAGCGCGCGTGCGCCGTCGTGATGTGACGAGTGAACCCGGCATCGTTTCGCGTCCTACACTTCCGGGTTCGCCGCCAAGCACGCACGCAACAGGCGCGCGGCCGCGCGGCACCGCTCTCGTCTTCATCGTCCACGTCGTCTGATCGAGGCAGATCATGGCCAGTTTTCAAAGCCGGTTTTTTATAACCTTGCTCAAATACCGGCATCTGTTCCGGTTGCAGTGGCGCCGCAGCGTGGTCGATGCGACGACGCCGATTGCCGGTCTGCGTGCGCGTGCGGATGCCTCCGCGAGCCGGTTCGGACGTATTCCGCCGGACATGCGCACGGCCGAAGTGACCATCGCAGGCTGTGCTGCGGAATGGCTGCATCCGGTGGGTGCCGATAAGCGGCGCGCGATCCTGTATTTCCATGGCGGCGGGTATGTCATGGGGTCGTGCCGGTCCCATCGCGGCGCGGTCGCGAAGTTCGCCGCGGGCAGCGGCGTCAGCGCGCTGGTGTTCGACTATCGCCTCGCGCCGGAACATCCGTTTCCTGCCGCGCTCGACGACGCGCTCGCGGTGTACGCCGAAGTGCTGGCACGCGGCTATCCGGCCTCGGGTATCGTCTTTGCGGGCGATTCCGCCGGCGGCGGGTTGTGTCTTGCCGCGCTGCTGGCGCTACGGGACCGCGGCCTGCCGCTGCCGGCCGCCGCCGCGGTGCTGTCGCCGTGGACCGACCTGACGTGTTCGAGTCCCTCGTACGATCGCCCGGACCCGCTCGCACCCGCAGGATCGTGGCGCACGTTCAGTGCGCACTACGCCGGCGCCACCGACGCGGCGACGCCGTTGATCTCTCCACTTTTCGGCGACCTCGCCGGATTGCCGCCGTTGCTGATCTACGTCGGCGCCGACGAATCCATGCGCGACGACTCGGTGCGTTTCGCGCAGAAGGCGCAGGCCGCGGGCGTCGATGTGCGGCTGCACGTCGGCGACGGAATGGTTCACTGTTATCCGGTGTTCGCACCGATGTTTCCGGAGGCGACGCTGGCGATGAACGATATCTGTGCGTTCCTTCGCGACTGGGCGGGTCGCGACGTCGTGGAGCGCGCGGAGGCGGTCCAGCCACGCCTGCCGTAAGCCATGGCGCATCGCGGGGATACGCCGGGTTTCCAGCGAACGGTTCCGTGGATAGCACCACGACCCACACGGACACGAGCGCGGCACGCTGACGGCGTGCCGGCGTGCGCACGCGGTGTGAAGGCACCTGCGTGCAACCCGTTTTATGGCAACGCTATCTCTGCGTGAGCAGGTATCCGACGGCGAAGTTGAGCAGCGATCCGGAGACCACGATGACGACCGCGGCCAGCAGGGCACGCCACATCGACACTTGCCCACGACGCCGGATCCACGCCGCCTCGGCGACAAAGAACCATGCGGTGGCAGTCAGCGTGATCGCCACAGCGACGACATCGGTCCACACCGGCTGCATCAGTATCAGCGAACTGCAGATCGATAACGCGAGCGCGAACGGTGCGACGAAATAGCACTGTTCGTAGAACGGCCGACGCAGCGTCTCGCGATCGATGGGCTGTCGCAGGGTGATGAGCAGGCAGATCGAACCGGCCAGCGCCCAGACGCCGAAGGCGATGGTCCGGTACAGCAGCAGGTTCTGTTCGGAGGCCAGAATGACGCCGCCGAGCGTGCTCATTTCCTCTGTTGATCCGGCGCGCATCGCGAGGTCGATGAAGTGCGCGAGCAGCACACACAGGATCAGCAGCAGCGGTGGACTGACGGCGTCCCTGAAGCGGGTCTCGCCCTTGTCCATTTCCTCGTCCACATAGGCCGTCATGCGCAACGGCGATGCGACGATGCGCAGCAGCGTGCGCGGCACGAGGACCAGCCAGGTCAGGGCCTCGTAGATAAATTCCTCGAACGACTTGAGTAATTTCAGGAAATCCATGGCGAGTCTTGACGTGGCGGCGGGAAGGCCGCGGAACCTGTCGCTCCGAGGCCGTGGTTCGATTCTAATGGGCGTCGCCGTCCGGCCCGAGGGAGCGCACACGATGATCTCGACGCATGCCGATTTTCCCTACTATGCCGGCGAACCGGTGCAGTTGCAGGCGCGCCAGTGGCTCGTCGTACTCGGGGCTCTCGCGCTCGCCTTCGCGTTGCTGGTCTGGCCGCACACGCGGCTTGCGGGTCCGTGGGGCCTGCTGTTTCCGGCACTGCTTTTCTGTGCGGTCCCGCTCGTCGCGCTGGCGGCGGTCGCAGGTCGCGCGTGGACCGCGCTCTATCGCCGCGTGACGCTGCGCGATGCGCTGTGGATGCTCGGTATCGCCGTCGCCAATCTTGTGGTTTCGATGCTGGTGGGATGGACGTTGTCGGCCTGGCACCCCACCGCGCCGAATCCCGCCTTTGCGACGCTGGCCGCATCGGACATCAGCGCGCGCGTCATCGCTTTCGCGGCCATGGTTCCGCAGCTCGCCGGCGAGGAGCTGTTCACGATACTGCCGTTCCTCGCGTGCCTGTGGTTGCTGCATACACGCTGGGCGGTCCCGCGCAAGACCGCGGTGATCGCCGCGTGGATCCTCTCGGCGGTTCCGTTTGCACTGGTCCATCTGCCGACCTACAACTGGAATGTTCTCCAATGCCTGCTTGTGATCGGCAGTGCGAGGCTGGTCCTGAGTCTCGCTTATCTGGCCACACGCAACCTCTGGGTATCCACGGGCGCGCATATCCTCAACGACTGGGCACTGTTCGGGTTCGGGCTACTCGCACAGGCCGCGCGTTCCGCATGAGTCCGCCGCGCGCTTTGCCCGCATCCCGTTCCATTCGCCGCGAATCTGTCCGCTTTCGCAGGTGCAGGCAAGCCGGACACAAATTTTAGTGTTTTACCGTCAGGCTGCTATCGTGCGCCCGACGGCGCCGCCGGTTGGGGCCGCGGTATTCAAGGATCAGAAACCATGCACCGATCTGCACGCTTCCTGCTGTGTCTCAGCGGCCTTGCCGCCATCGCCCCTGTGTCGGCTTCGACCGACCTCACCGTGCTGCGCAGTGGCGTCGGCATCACCGGCTTGCCGGTGCAACTGTCGGGCAACCTCGATTCCAACAGCAATGGCCGCGGCGAACTGCTGGTCGCCGGACACTGGCACTTCAGCATCGTCGAGGAAGACGCCAGTCCGCGCGGCTATCGCGAAGTTGCGCGCGTCGATGCGCCTCCGTTCAAGCGGTTCGAAGGGGCACTGCTCGTCGAT
This sequence comes from Tahibacter sp., assembly GCF_032229445.1. Taxonomy (NCBI): domain Bacteria; kingdom Pseudomonadati; phylum Pseudomonadota; class Gammaproteobacteria; order Lysobacterales; family Rhodanobacteraceae; genus Tahibacter; species Tahibacter sp. The sequence goes on along the minus strand of NZ_JAVTWC010000125.1, from coordinate 44,711 downwards.
GTTCCCGGCGCCGCGCCGGCCGTGCTGGTGAAGTGGAGTGATCGGCTTGAATTGCGTGACACCGCGACATGGGGCATCAAGGCCTCCATCGACCAGTGGTACGGCAATCCCCAGCTCGGCGATGTCGACGGCGACGGCCTGCCCGAGATCGTCGCGAGTCGCGGCGGCACGGTGGAGTTGCTCGATCCCGCCACGCTCGCCTCACGCGGCAGCGTGGCCATGTTCGTCGACTATTTTGTTCTTGCGGATATCGTGGGCGATGCACGCGCCGAAATCGTCTCCAGCGACGGGCTCGCCTACAGCGTGACGCGCACCGACAGGACATTGTCGGCGGCGCAGATCTGGAACTCGGGCCTGGCCGGCACATGGATTCCCTATGCCGTCACCGTGGACGCCCAGACGGCCATCGTCCTGCACGATCATTTCGGTTTCAGCGCACAGCTCGCGACATTCCGGCCGACGCCGGCGCTGCGTAACCTGGTCCCCGCAGACGGCCCGTCGTTCCAGCCACGCTTCGCCGATGTGAACGGCGACGGACGAGTCGATCTCCTCGCGTCGACCAGCTCGGTCGTGCGCGCGCTCGACATCACGTCCGGCGCAACGCTGTGGGAGCGGGATACGATCTACCAGCTTCCCTACCTCGGAGCGGTGTATTCGCCGGTCACGGCGGATCTCGACGGCGACGGCACCACCGAGATGGCCTGGGGCGACGCGTCCTACGACGGAGGCCTCGTCGCGGTATCGGTGCCGCCGACCGGTAGCGCACGCTGGCGTGCCGACAGGATGCAATCCGCCGTTGTCGACTGGACGCTGCTGCGGCGGACCGACGGATCTACGGCGATTGCCTATCTGACGTCTGCTACGTATGCGGAGCCGCGGCTCGGCACACTCGGCTTTCTCGACAGTGTGACGCTGGCTGACCAGGGCGGCTCGAGCCCGACGTGGATTCCCGGCTACACCGGCCTCGGACCGACTATGCGGCAACGCGCGCTCACCGCGTTGCCGCAGGACGGCCAGGCTGATGCCGTTGTCGTGGTCGGCACCGAAATGCCCCTGTTCAGCGGCACGCCGCTGGCGCGCTGGCTGTGGACCTTCGATGCCCGCGGTGCGCTGCAGTCGGCACGCACGTTGCCATCAATCCTCGATCCGCAGCGCATCGCCGCGGCTCAGGTACTCGACCGCCCCGAGCGGCAGCTGGTCATCGCTGGCTGGCTGCCGCCGCCGACGTCCGGCCCTCTGGTGCGGACAGCGCATGTCGAGGTGATCGACCATGCGACAGGCGATGTATTGTGGCAATCCGCGCCACTGCCGGCGCAAAGCGCACTGCTGACCCAGCTCGACATCGCGGACCTGAATGCCGACGGCAAGCGCGACATCATCGTCACCAACGGCCCGAACGTGACCGTGTTCACGCCCGCCACCGGGATCAGCCCTGTCGCGAACTTCACTGCGGGAGCGTTCGCCGTGCTCGGGCGCGGCCCCGGCCGCAACGCCAAGTTCGCGACGCTGCGCAACACCGCCAACGATGCCTTTGTCGACTTCTACGATGGCATCGCCGCCGTCCCCGAAAAGACCTTCGTACTCCCCGACGAGACGTCCGGCATCGCGCTGTTCGCGCAGCAGCCCGAAGATAAGCTGATGTTCGCCACGACTGACTACAGCGCGCTCAGCGTACGGCGCTACGACGACGGTACCGTCGTCGCCGAATCGCGTCCCCAGACTGGCTCCATCAAAGCGAAGCTCACGGCCATCGACATCGACGGCGACCAGCGCATCGAGATCATCGGCACGCAGCAGGGCTTCACGGCCTGGCGCATGGGCAACGACCACATTTTCCGCAACGGCTTCGAATGAGGCTGACGCGGCGCATGGGCTTGCTCGACGGCGGCTGGGCGAGAGGCGGGCCGTGCATCTCCCGGGTATCGGGAACGACAGCGCCAAAACCTTATGGAGTGACAGTCACTTTATAAGGCTTCCAGAGAAAACTTATAAAGCGCAGTGCACTTCATAAGGTTTCGACCAATCGGAGGAGAGCGCAGACCTCGCTGGCTTTCCGCGTCCACGTACTCGGTCATGTGCAGCTCCGCTGCGACGATGCGCAGCAGCCTGCGCGGCACGAGGATCACTCGGCGAAAGGAAATGGCGTTCCACGCGGGCGCCGATCAGCAGCCGCTGCATTGACCGGCGCACATCATTGGAATCCATCGCGAAAAATGAACCCGCTCTGGTAGATCACCTGTATGCCGCCCGCGTTCGCGTCCGGTCCGTCGTCGCGATCCGGCACACCGACCACGAGGTCAGACAGTCCGTCATCGTTGAAGTCGCCGATCGCGAACGAGGTGCCGAAGCCGCTGTTGGCCTGTGGCGCGCCGACGCCGAGGCGGTTGCTCGCGATCCAGCGTTCCGCCGTCGCGGCATTGAAGGTGCCGAGCAGGCTCGTGGTGTGCACGACCCAGACGGCACCGGCCATGGGCAAGCCGTTGACGGGTTCGCGCTGCGAGGCGATTGCCAGGCTGTAGCGGCCGCTGCGCAGGCGTCCGACCTCGACCTGCGTGGCGAACTGGCCGTTCACCGTCGGTACCCCGCCAGGAAGGTCGGCCAGCGTGAACAGACGGTTGTTCTGGGTATCGAGGCCACTGGACCCGCCGTAGACCAGGTGAGCGGCACCGGCGCCATTCACACCGCCCACATCGCTGAGCGACGCGCCAATCACGAGGCCGTCGTAGCCGAGGGCATTGAACGGCCCGGCAGCCAGCGCCGCACCAAAATTGTCGGATTCGGCGCAGGTGCCGAGCAGGCCGTCGGTGCCGGGCTGGAAATTGCGGGCATTCGTGGTGACCAGGCCCAGCGAAGGATTTCCGTAGAACACGCCGACCGCACCGATGCTACCGGTCAGGCCGCCACAGCGCACATTCGGCGCGCCGACGGCGAGATCGTCCTCGCCGTCGCCGTTGAAATCACCGGCGGCCAGCGCGGTGCCGAACTGGAACGGACCGGCGCCGTCGACGACGGCAAGGCCTGCGTCCAGGCCGGTCAGAATACGGTCGTTGGTGCCGGTCAGACCGGAGGCCGAACCGTAGACCACATGCGCCACCCCGCCACCGGTCGACGGCGCAGGCGCGTCGGCGACTTCGCCGCGCGCGCCGATCGCCAGATCGTCCCTGCCGTCGCCGTTGAAATCACCGACGGCAAGGGCATAGCCATACCCGTCGCCGGTCTCGTCGATGCCGACATAGCTGCCGAGGCCCTGACGTATCGTCTGCCGGACCGACCAAGTCCCCGTGTCGCCGCGCTGCATGATCGTGACGTGCCCGCCCTCGGAAATGCCAGCGGCGCCGTTGCGGTTGCCGAGCGCGAGTTCGTCGTCGCCATCGCCATCGAAATCGCCGGCGACGACGGCATTGCTGAATTCCGGTGTATCCACCGTCGCCCACGTGAACGGAAACAGCGGATGCGTGCCGACCGTGAATGCCGTGCCGTAGTAGATGCGCACGCGCGTGGCGCGGCTCAGTTCGACGACCGCGATGTCGTCGACGCCATCGCCGTCGAAATCGCCGACGGCCTGGCGAAAACCGAAATAGCTGTCGAGCGCATCGGCGTAGGGGTTGGCGCGGAACGCGTTGTCTTCGGTGGAAAGGGCGGACTGGGCGTGTGCGGGTACGGCGAGCACACTACCGAGTGCGACAGACAGTGCGGATGCCAGGATCGGAAATACATAGCCGCGTGCGTGCATCGATGATTCTCCTTGAGCGTGCCGATCACCACGCGATAGGGAGATTGCGCGGGCCAACTGCGCAAGCGGATGCGGAAGCGCGTTGGATGGCTGCTGGCGCACATGCCGCAGACTCAACGAAGACGCGAAGCCGATGCGATGCCAACCTGTTCGCTTCGCCTGCGCAGCGGCGTTTAGTTTTCGCGCCGCCGCGAGCGGCCGCGGCAGTCAGTGCATGCTCAGGCCGCGGTTCCCGTCAGCCCTTCGAACGGGCTCCGCCGCTTCGCGCTCTTTCTCCACGCGAGCAAGGTTCGCCGCAGTGAGACGCGCGTAATCCGGATGGCGCGCAAAGTACGGACCCAACCATCCGGCCTCGTGCGTGAACGCCATGGTCCAGGCGAAATTCGCGGGGAATACGAGGTAGTCCCACATCAGCTTGTCGGCTGGACGTTCGCTGATGACGAACGCGACGTCGCGCTCGTTGGACACAACGGTGTATTCGTGCACGACCTGCTTGTCGTACTCCGCCAGCGCGGCCACGCCGGACAGGCTGGGATAGCGTGCACCGCTAAAGACGTGCCACAGGAAGTCCTTCGTATTCACGCCGCGTCGGTTCTTGCCGAACACGTCCAGCCATTGCGCCGCCAGGGCGGCGGCTTCGGACTTTGTATACGTGCGGAGAATGTCGGATTCCGCACCGGCATCGGTTTGATGAGAGGATTTCATGGAAGTGGGGAGTCTTCGGCAATGACGTCGATGGATCGGATGCAGGGTCTATAGGGATGTATAGGCGATGGACGCCAACTCGAACTCGAACCGTCAAAGCTACTGGTCTTGCGCGCGCACGACGTCGTCGCGCCCACTCCAGAAGTCGTTCAAACCGTTCCACCAGCGCAGACCTTCCGGCCCCAGATGCGCAGCGAAGTATGCCGGGTCGATGCCGGCGTTTCCCCAGACATTCTGGATGCCTTCGAGCACGCCGATCGTCGCGAACTCCCTGACCCACGGCGAACCCTCGACGTGGAAGCGCTCGATCGCTGCAGCGATTGCGGGAAACGTCGATGCGCGACCAGCCTGATGCAAATCGAGCAGATGACGCGCGAAATCACCAGCCGCGATGTAGAGGAGGTCATTGCCGTGCTCGCGGCGATGCTGTTCCCACGCTGGGCCGAACGATGGACAGGCATCGACCAGGCGGAACATGGCTTCGGACATTTCGATCATGGCGATGCTGTCAATGCCCTGTTCGGATGCGAAGGCGAGTCACCACTGCGCGCAGCCCGCTCAGCGCGAAAGCTGGCGTGCGGATTCCATCATCCCGTATGCCATTGCGCCAGACAATGCGGACACTGGCGCGCGCGCGCGGTACGCAGCGGCTTGCCGCAGTGAGGGCACGGCGGACCGGGGAAAAGGGTGCCTGGACGCCCCGCGTGGATAACCCATATCTTCGCCCAGCGCCCGGAACATCCCGTCGCAGCCCTCAGCTCCGCCATGGCCAGTTCGCGCCTATGCTCCAGACACAGGCGGCGGATGCGATGACGATCGACATCCGACAGCGCCGAGAACTCGGGGATGTACGTATTGCATCGGGGGCAGTACAAGCCGCGACGCGGGAAGCCTTCGCCAAATACGGCGATTTCTTCGGGCGTGTACGGTGGGCCGATGTCCTGGGTCATGCATCGCAATCCGAAGTGTCTTCAGTGTGTGGCCGGCGATTCGCTCGCACGCTGATCGGACGTGCGCATCTCATATAACGTCCCAGCCCACCACGCCCTTGTCGAGAATGCTCCCCGCCAGCGCCTCGATCGCCTTGTCCTCGTTGATCGTCATCCCGCGCACATTGCGCATCAGCCTGCGCCGCGCCTGCCGCGTGAATACTTCGGCAATCGTGATAGCACTCTGCTGCTCGGGATGCGCTTCTCTCACGAGGCTGTCGGCGCGCGAGAGCACGCACAGCCCGACGAACAGGTCGATGGCCATGTCGGCGATGCGTTTCTGCGCGTGCTGCTGGTCGGCGATGGCCTTGCCATACTGGCGCAGCAGGGTGTCGGCGCCCTTGGACAGTTCGACGACGTATTTCTCGTAGGTCGCCGCGGCTTTGCGCAACGTGGGGTGCAGTTCGCGCAGGATCTTGTCGGTGCGGTAGCCAGTGGTTTCGCTGGCTTTTCTGCGGACGTAGGTGCTGAGCACGCCGAAGCCCTTGATTGGATCGTTGAAGATGTTACCGACCGCGGATTTGAGTTCGCTCAGCGTGGTGCCGACGTCCTTGAGGCCGGACAGCGCGATGTAGAGGCGCAGGATTTCGTTGGTGCCTTCGAAGATCGACAGGATGCGCGTATCGCGCGTGACCTGCTCGTACGGAAATTCGCGCATGAAACCGTTGCCGCCGGCGATCTGCAGCGCTTCGTAGCTCGCGCGTTGCACGGCTTCGCTGGCGAAGACCTTGCTGATCGCCGCCTCGACCGAATAGTCGGTGCAGCCCGAATCGATGTAATGCGCCACCATCCACACGGCGCTTTCGGCGGCGAAACAGTCGATGGTCATCTGCGCGATCTTTTCGCGGACCAGGCCGAATTCGGCGATCGGGCGGCCGAACTGCTTGCGGTCCTTGGCCTGCGCGCAGGCGAGCCGGATCAGCGTCTTCATGCCGCCGACGGCGCCGCCGCCCAGGCCCGTGCGGCCGTTGTTCAAGATGGCCATGGCGACCTTGAAGCCCTTGCCGACGTCGCCGAGCACGTTGTCCGCGGCGACGTGCACGTCGCTGAACGCGACGGTCGTCGTGCTCGACGCGCGGATGCCCATCTTGTCTTCGTGCGGGCCGTGGCTGACGCCGGGCTGCTTGGCCTCGACAATGAAGGCGGTCATTTTGCCTTCGGGCGTGTCGGTCTTCGCAAAGACGGTATAGAAATCCGCAATGCCGCCGTTGGTGATCCAGATCTTCTCACCGCTGAGTATCCAGCTGCCGTCGTCGTTGCGCGTGGCCTTGGTGCGCACAGACGCCGCATCGGAACCTGCGCCGGATTCGGTCAGGCAGAACGCGGCGATCATTTCGCCGCTGGCCAGCGCGGGCAGGTATTTCGCCTTCTGCGCGTCGGTGCCGAACAACAGCAGGCCTTTCATGCCGATGGAACTGTGCGCGCCGATGGTCAGCGAGACGGAGGAATCGTGCGCGCTGGTCTGCGACAGCACGCGCGCATAGGCCGCGTTCGACAGGCCCAGGCCGCCGAACTCCTCGGGGATGATCAGGCCGAACAGGCCCATGTCGCGCAGTGCCTGGATGAACTCGGGCGGCTGCTCAGCCTCGCGGTCGTAGTGCTTGAGATCGGCGTGTTTCGGCGCTAGGAAATCATCGAGTGCATCGATCATCGCGCCGAGGACTTCGCGGTCCTTGTCGCGCATTTTCGGGTACGGAAACAGGTTTTCCTCGACGATTTCGCCGAAGAACAGGTTCTTCGCGACGCTGACGTCGCGGCGCAAGGTGTCAGGATTCGCCGCGACGGCGGCATGCGTGACGGGGGTTTCCATGGCAGCTCCGGACGCGGGGTCGATGAGCCAGTGTGGAACCCCTGCGCGCGACGGCGCAAGAAAAATAGTGGATTGCTCGCTTGAGCACGATGTGATTGCTCTGCATGGTGCAGTGCGGCAGGCGCGGGTCGGCGCGATGGCGCCGCGAGCGGTGGATCCTGACCGCAAACGCACACGCCGGTTTCGCGCAGTGCGGGGTTGAGGTTGTCGCCACGGTAGAGCGCGTCGCCCCGCTCGGAACGAGGGGCGACGCGTCTATCCGGTAACGTGCCGCGAACCCGGTGCTACGGCTGGAATCCGTTGACGAAGATACGGTCGTTGTCGAGGCGGTAGGTCATCTGGAAATTGCCGGTATCGGCACGGGTGTTTCCGCGCACGACGATGGTGACGGTCTGGTTGGCGGAACTGCTCCAGGTCAGATCAGACTGGGTGCCGCAGCCGTTGTCGTTGCTGAGGCTGCCGAAGCTGCCCTGCACGGTGATCACGCTGTCGAGTGCGGAAAGTGTACAGGTGGAGAACCGGTACATGATGCCCGCCTGGGCCACGACGCTGTACTTCCATTCGCCGCTCGGACCGATCCGGCCGATCGGCGTGGTCTGCACGATCGTGGTCGGGACCAGCGTGGTGATGACGTTGTTGATGACGACCGGCTGGTCCTGCGCGCCCCACGCCGAGTTGTTGCTCGGCGCGGCGTCGGAACCGCCGCTGCCGGCGAGGAAAATCACCGGAAAGTAGCTGCCCGTCGGGATAGTCGACGCGATCAGATAGCTGCCGAGATTGACCTGCTGCAAGGCGTTCGGGTAGGTCGCGACCGTGGCCGTATAGGTGCTTCGGCCCGCATACGCGACGTTGGCATACGCCAGGCGCGTGCCGCTGAGGTAGACGTCGATGACCGGATTGACCAGGGTGGTCGTGCCGAGGTTCTGCAGCAGTGCTGCGCCCGTGAACGTGAGGTTCTGGCCGTGCGTGAAGCTGGCCGCGGACGGGACGACGGGCAGATAGATCGGATTGCCGCTCGCGGCGTCGTCGACGGTGCGATACATGGACAGGCTGCCGTCGTGCAGCGAGATGCCCGGATAGACGGAGCGGATGCCGGCGGTGTCGTCGGCGTGCAGGTTCGGGTCGCGCACCCATTTCGGGCCGTAGTTCATGGTCGAGGGCCAGAACACGTTCTGCGTTTCCCACGGGTGCTGCAGCCCCCAGGCGTGCCCCAGCTCATGCAGCATGGTCTGGCGGAAACTCCAGTCGGGCGTGGTCGCATCGGTGCCCTGCGCGTCGTCGAGCGTCCACAGGAAAGCGGGATTCAGGGCGACGTCGGACTCGAGGATGTTGCCGCTGCCGACCCAGCGCGAGTAGGTGATGCCCAGCGTCGTCGCACCCCACGGTGCGCCGAACTGCGCAAGCATGTCGGCGTCGCTGGGAAAGCCGGCGACGTCGTAGCGGTCGTTGTTCCAGGCCCAGGTACCGGTCGGTGCCGACACGCGGAAGATGTCGCCGTAGCGATTCCACTCGGACATCATGTTCTGGTCCGACGGCGACCAGATCCACGCCAGCGGCAGCGGATTGAACAGGATCGTCGGTGCGGGCGCGCGCTGGACGAGATAGTCGGGAACGAACGGCGAGAGCGGTTCGCTGAAGCCCTCGATCTGGACGGTCGCGCCGTCGCTGCGCAGAGGCGCGGGCGGCGGTGCCGGGGGGTTCGCTTCAAGCGGCCGGTAGGCGGTTGGCGCCGTCGGAGTGTCATCGCGACGGTAGACGCTGGCCGGATAGGCAACGCCGTGGTGCGCGGGACGCAGCGCCGCATCGTCGACGACCGTGCTGCTCTGCACGCGGGTGCGGAAATCGGCAAGATCCCCGCCACCCCGCAACTGTGCAGTAGAACGGTCGACCTCGATCGCACCGGCTGCGCCGTAGCGCATGGACGAGAACACGGCGTTGTCCTGCGCGTTGAGGATCAGCAGGTAGCGCGTACCGGCACGGAGCACGGGCAGATCGCTGAGCTGGTGGGTTTCCTCGCCGACGGTGCCACCGCCCTGGGTCAGCACGAAACGGTCTTCGAAACGGCCGCGCAAGGTTTCCACGCGACGGAAGGTGTAGTCGGTGACGATCAGCGTGCCCTGCACGTTCCAGCGCGACTGTGCGGCGATAAGGTCGGCGACGACGATGCGCGGCGCGGAAGCGAGCTGGTCCGGCGATTCGGGCGCGAGCTGGCTGGCGTGTCCTGGCGCAGTCGCGAGGATGCCGGCGAACATGGCGCAGCAAACGAGTTTTCCTACCATCGTGACTTACTCCCCTGTAGGTCGCGGCATGCCGCGGTGTCGACTGCAGTGTCTGCAAGTCGCATTCTGGGGATGAAAGTGTCCCGTCGCAGCAGTTCCTCTCACTCGAGTCGCGGCTGTAACACGATGTAACGAATGCATCGGCGAACGGTAGAGCTCGGTCGCACGCGCGCGGAAGTCATGGATGAAGCGGGGTCGCGCTAAAGCTTGGGAATATGCAGCGTCTTGCTGATCATCAGCGAGCCGGACACGGCGAAGATCGCGGCGAGCGGATGCAACGTCCACGGCCCGATGTCGACGGCGCCGAGCCACAGGGCCTCGCCGATGCTGCCCTGCCAGGCGGCGACCGCGAGCACGATGACTAGCAGCAGGCTGGTGGGTATCGGGGTGCCTTCGAAGTATTTGACCTTGCCGCGATCGTTGGAGGACAGCGCCTCGGCGGTGATGTTGTAGCGTGCAAGGCGACTGACGCCGCAACAGACGAAGTAGCCGAGGATCAGGCAGTCCCACATGCCGCGCATGCCGGAGGCGTAACCGATCGCGGCGGGCGCGACGCCGAATGAGATCACGTCAGCCAGCGAATCCAGCTCGCGGCCCAGCGCCGACTGCTGCTGGCGCCAGCGTGCAATGCGGCCGTCGAGCACGTCGAACACGAACGCGGCGGGAATGAACGCCGCTGCGAGCAGCAGGCTGATGCGGCTTCCCGGCACGATGCTGGCCATGGCGGCGAAGACGGCGGCCATGCCACAGGCCGCATTGGCGAGCGTGAACCAGTCGGCCAGGTGAAACCCGCGAATCATGGAAAAGTGGTTTTTTTCACTCATGACGTGGGACTTCCTTGATCGGTGAATGCCGGTCCCGGTAGCGACCGCTTCGGGCGGCGATGCTACAACGGACCTCGTCGGCTGCGGGTGATGGCAAGGCGTCGCAGGCCTACGGCTCGAGCCACTGCCGCGGCTTGAACGGCAGGCGACCGCGCCAGTACAGCACCAGCAGCCAGCCGCCGGCCATGCCGCCCAGATGCGCGAAGTGCGCGACGCCGGCACGCGTGCCGAGCACACCGTGGAGCAGCGCGCTCGCGCCGAGGATCCAGGCCAGGGTACGCACGGAGACGGGCACGCCCGGCAGCACCAGCAGCTTCCGATCCGGATACAGCGATGCCGCCGCGGCGAGCAATCCGTAGATCGCGCCAGACGCGCCGATGGTCGGCGCGGGAGGGCCATCGCCGAGGCCCAGCAGCAGTTGCGACGCGCCTGCGGCCACGAGGCAGAAGAAAAAGTAGAACCCGAACGCGCGCATGCCCATGCAGCGCTCGAGCAGCGGTCCGAACATTGCGAGGCCGAACAGATTCAGCAGCAGATGCAGAACGTCGGCATGCAGAAAGCCGTAGCTCAGCAACTGGTGGGGCTCGAAGCCGGCGACGATGCGGCGGTCGCCGATCAGGCCGATCAGGTGCTCGCCCGGCGGCCACAGCGCGAAGCGCAGCAGCGGCCGGTCGCCCAGGAACTGCTGCGCCGCGAACAACACGACGTTGGCGATGGCCAGCCAGACCGTGAACAGCGGCGCGTTCATGGGCGCGCGGCAATGGCCGGTGTGTGCGCGGACGCCGCGCTCAAGGCGTCAACCGGTTGCGCGGCTTCCACGGCAGCTTGCCGCGCCAGTACTGCAGCAGCACGAAGCCCCCGAGCATGCCGCCGAGATGGGCGAAATGGGCCACGCCGGCCATGGTGCCGGTGACACCGAAGAACAGCTCGGCCGCGCCGTACAGCGTGACGAATAGCCACGCAGGCATGGGAATCGGAATCGGGAACAGGATCAGCTTCTCGCGCGGGAACAGCAGCGCGAACGCGAGCAGCACGCCGAACACGCCGCCGGACGCGCCGACCGTCGGATAGAAGCCGCCGGTGAAATATTCGATCGTGACGAGTTGCGCCAGCGCCGCGCCGATCACGCAGACGAAGTAATAGATCAGGAAATGACGCGAACCGAGCGCGCTCTCGATCGCGCCGCCGAGCATGTACAGCGCAAGCATGTTCATGAACAGGTGCGGCAGGCCGGAATGCAGGAAGCCATACGTCACGAGCTGCCAGAGCTGGAAACCGACCGTGACGATGCTGCCGTCGGGCGCCCGGCCGGTCTGCTCGCCGAAGGGCCACAACGCGAAGTCGAGCGTGAGGGTGTCGCCGAGCATCATCTGCAGCAGATAGATGGCGACGTTCGCGATCAGCAGGCCGCGGATGACGGGCGGTATCTGGTTGAGCATGCGCAATCCTGTCGCGCCGTCACGACGGCGGGTATTGTTGGGGGCCGCCGGATTGCCGGTACGACACGAATGCGCATGATGCCGCAAACCGATGCTCCGGACACGACGGCCGACGCGCTGCGCACGCGCGGTTGGCAGGTCATGCCGGGGTTCCTCTCCAACGCCGCCGTCGACGCCCTGGCGGCCGAATGCCGCGCGCTGGACGCCGCTGCGGCACTGACCGCCGCGACAACGGGCCGCGGCGGCGATCGGGCTGCATCGACCCTGCGCGGCGACCGGACGCGCTGGTTCGAGGGCGACGCGCTGAGCCCGGCGCAGCAGGTGTATTGGGACGCGATGCAGACCGTGCGGGCGGGGCTCAACCGGCGCCTGCTACTGGGCATGCAGGCGCTGGAAGCGCACTACGCGCTCTACCCCGCCGGCGCCGGCTACGCGCGCCACCGTGACCGCTTCCGCGACAGCGATGCGCGGGTGCTGTCGTCGGTCGTCTATCTCAACGGCGACTGGCAGGCCGACGACGGCGGCGCGCTGCGCCTGCATCTGCTGGACGGTCCGATCGACGTGCCGCCGGTCGGGGGCACGCTGGTGCTGTTTCTTTCCGAGGAGATCGAACACGAAGTGCTGCCGGCACGGCGCGAGCGGCTGAGCATCGCGGGATGGTTCCGTCGGCGGGAGATCGCGGGCGCGGATCTCGCGAATAGCTAGGCGTTCAAAAGACAGGGCCGGAAATCCGGCCCTGTGGTGTTGCACGCTTTGCCTACTGATCAGTTGCGCGCCGGCGTGTTCTCGGCGAAATACTCGTGGCTGTCGGCGTTGTCCACGGCACGCGCCGGATTGCTGCCGGCAAGGCTGTGCGCGGCGCTCTGGCCGTAGGCCCAGTCGTCGGTGCCGCCCATGACGGTGAAGTGGCTGACCTCGTGCACGATGGTGCCGGCCTTGGAATCCGTGCCGGTATTCGGTGCCGACCAGAACGCATTGCACAAATAGATCTTGTACGGCTGGTTCGGATACACGTAGGCGTAGTAGCTGTCAGTGCAGCTGCAGTCGAACGTGAACGGCTGCGACGACAGCGCGCTGTAGATGTTGTTGAAGTGCGTGCGCACCGTCGAGTAGCGCGAGCTGTTGTAGGTGCCGAACCACCAGGTATAGCGACTGCCTTGCGTGCCGGCAGTCAGGTAGTTCTTCGAATTGTTCGCGTAGCTCGTCGCCGACGTGCGTGCCGTCGTGATCTGGTTCTTGCGCGTCGTGCTGCAGCCGACATAGCTGGTGGTCGCCGCGAGAATGCCGACGCTGGCTTTATCCACCTCGTCGAGCGCATCGGGCGCGGCATCGGCGAATACGCTGACGCTGTCGCCGCCGCTGCGATCGAACTCGATCACGCCGGACTGCACGCCGCCGCGCGCGGCTTCGGAGGCCGCACGGATGACCTGTTCCGCGTCGCGGTCGTAGCGCACCGTGTACTGTCCGCCCTTGCGCATATCGTAGTACGCGCTGAGGTCGACTTCGACGCTGATGCTCTGGCCCGGCGCTAGCTCGAGGTAGTCCTTGTCGGTCGGCGCGGGACGCTTGACCAGACGCCCGGTATAGGCGACGGGCTGGCCGTTCTGCGTGACCGAAAACAGATCGTTGTCGACGCCGTCGACGGGCGTCTGCCAGCGCAGCACCTGCACCGGCGCGGCGGTGGTATTGCTCAGGCTATAGACGATCTTGCCGCTGCCGAAGTCCTTTGGTCCGGCCTGACCGAGCCGCAGCTCCACTCCGGCCGCCGCGGCCGCCGATATTCCTCCCATCCCCAACACAAGCACGGCAAAACCTGCATACAGTTTCTGCATGACGTGTTCCTCGGTGTGATGTAGGCACTGCCCCCCAGCAGTGAGCGCCGCAGACGCGGCGCCGTCGGGCAGCGTATGCGCTTGTCGCGAGATCGGCAATGCCGACCTGCATTGCGTCGCAACATGAGCGACGCGGGCGCCCAATTGATACAAATTGACTTTCAGTCATGCGCACGGCGTGCTAACAATGGCCGAGTCCGCCCTGCTGCGCGCAGGAGGAATACGCTCAGGCCGGCGAAGGGGACGATGCGCAGGCCTGGGTCCGAACCGGCATCGTCCTGACGATGGGGAGAAGCACGCATGAGCATGGGCAAGCGTCTCGGCGCGGAGTTTCTGGGTACGTTCTGGCTGGTTCTCGGCGGTTGCGGCAGTGCGGTGCTCGCAGCAGCGTTTCCGTCGCTGGGCATCGGTTTCGCCGGCGTGTCGCTCGCATTCGGCCTGACGGTGCTGACGATGGCGTATGCGGTCGGCCATGTCTCGGGCGGGCATTTCAATCCGGCGGTATCGCTGGGTCTTTTCGTCGGCGGGCGCTTCGCCGCCAAGGACCTGCCAGGCTACGTCATCGCGCAAGTGCTCGGCGGCATCGCGGCCGGCGGCGTTCTCTATCTGATCGCAACGGGAAAGGCCGGGTTCGATATCGGCGGCTTCGCCTCGAACGGCTATGCCGAGCATTCACCCGGCGGCTATTCGCTGCAGGCGGCGCTGATCTGCGAAGTGGTGCTGACCGCGTTCTTCCTGATCGTCATCCTTGGCAGCACCGATGGCCGCGCCCCGGCCGGCTTCGCGCCGATCTCGATCGGCCTGTGCCTGACCCTGATCCACCTGATCAGCATCCCGGTGACCAACACCTCGGTGAACCCGGCACGCAGCACCGGCGTCGCGGTGTTCGCCGGCGGCTGGGCGGTGGAGCAGCTGTGGCTGTTCTGGCTCGCACCGCTGGTCGGCGCGGTGATCGGCGGGGTGATCTACAAGTTCGTGCTGGCGAAGGACTGAGGGCGAGCAACGAGGGGAAAGACGTTTGGAAACAGTGGATGCAGAAGGAGCACGCGTCGCCGCGATGCTCATTTCTGCCGGTCCGAATAGTTTCTGAATAAAAAAGGCGGCAAAAGCCGCCTTTTTTATTTTCGGCAGCACGCGACGATCACGCCGCGACTTACTTCTTCGCGAACAAGTGCTCCACACCGGCGCGCTCTTCACGCAGTTCCTTCTCGGTCGCGTCCATGCGCGCACGCGAGAAGTCATTGATGGCCAGGCCCTGCACGATGGCGAACTTGCCGTCCTTGCAGGTGCAGGGATAGCCGTAGATCACGCCCGGCTCGATGCCGTAGCTGCCGTCGGAAGGGATGCCCATCGAGACCCAGTCGCCCTCGGCGGTACCCAGCGCCCAATTGCGCATGTGGTCGATCGCGGCCGATGCGGCGGAAGCGGCCGACGACGCGCCGCGCGCCTTGATGATGGCGGCGCCGCGCTGTTGTACGGTCGGGATGAAGGTGCCTTCGTACCAGGCCTGGTCGATCTGCTCCAGCGCCGGCTTGCCCTTGACCGAGGCGTGATGCACGTCGGGATACTGGGTCGAGCTGTGGTTGCCCCAGATCGTGACGTTGGTGATGTCGGTGTTGAGCGCAGCGGTCTTTTCGGCGAGCTGGCTTATCGCGCGGTTGTGATCCAGACGCACCATCGCGGTGAAGCAGTTCGGATCGAGGTCCGGCGCGTTGGATTGCGCGATCAGCGCATTGGTATTGGCCGGATTGCCGACGACGAGCACCTTGACGTCGCGCTTGGCGTGGTCGTTGATGGCCTTGCCCTGCGGGGCGAAGATCGCGCCATTGGCTTCGAGCAGGTCCTTGCGCTCCATGCCGGGGCCGCGCGGGCGCGCGCCCACGAGCAGGGCATAGTCGACGTCTTTGAACGCGACGTTGACGTCGTCGGTCGCGACCACGCCGTGCAGCGTCGGGAACGCGCAGTCGTTGAGTTCCATCACCACGCCCTGCAACGCAGGCAGCGCCGGCGTGATCTCGAGCAGATGCAGGATGACCGGCTGGTCCGGACCGAGCATGTCGCCGGCGGCGATACGGAACAGCAGCGCGTAGCCGATCTGGCCGGCAGCACCAGTAACGGCGACTCGAACGGGGGCTTTCATGGGCAACTCCTGAGCTCTGTGGCGGGTCACGCCCGCCGTTCACGGGGAAGCGGGCTGCGCCCGCTTCCGACAAAGGGTTATTTCAGTTGCACGGCGTGGCCGCGATCGGCCAGCAATTCGCCGAGGCGCGCGGTGTTGTAGCCGTGCACGACCTCCTGGCCGATCACGGTCACCGGCACGCCGCGGCCGCCGAGCGCCGCGAAGGCGTCCTGCCCCGCACCGCCGTCTTCGACATCCAGCTCGGTATAGGGAACCCGCGCCGCTTCCAGCCCCGCCTTCAGGCGCTGGCAGTACCCGCACCATTCCGCACCGAGCATCACGATGCCGTTCTGCCCGGTGTGCTGGCGCGGGTCGGCGCGGGCGATCTCACGACTCTTCTGCCAGACCAGCCCGGCCAGCAGCACGGCTGCGGTGATCGCAAGCAGCTTGAGCGGGCTGAGGCTCATGCGCTCACTTCAACTCGGTGAAGAATTCGGCGAAGCGCTTGAGGCCGTCGGCCAGTTGCGGCGTCGGGCAGGTGTAGGAGATGCGCAGCCCCTTGGGTTCGCCGAAGGCGGAACCGGGCACGCAGGCCACGCCTTTGCTTTCCAGCAGCACGTTGCAGAAATCCACGTCGTTATCGATCTTCGTGCCGTTGTGGCTTTTGCCGAACGCGCACGAAATGTCGGGGAACACATAGAAAGCGCCCTGCGGCCGCGGGCATTTCACGCCGGGGATTGCATCGAGCATGGCCAGCACCTGGTCGCGCTTGGCCTGGAATTCCGCGTTCTTCTGCGTGGGCACATCCTGCGGGCCGGTCAGCGCGGCGACTGCCGCAGCGGTGACCATCTCCGGGATGTTGGTGATGTGGTTGGAGTTCATCGTGACCATGGCCTGGGCCACGATCTCGGGGCCGGCGATGAAGCCGACGCGCCAGCCCGGCATGCCGTAGGTCTTGGAGATGGAGTCCACATGGATCACGCGGTCGCGCAGTTCCGGACGCGCATTGACGAAGTTGTGATAGCCGATGCCGTCGAACACCATGCGATTGTAGATGTCGTCGCAGATGATCCAGACGTCCGGATGCTTGACCAGCACGTCGGCCAGCGCGGCGATTTCGTCCTTGGTATAGACCATGCCCGTGGGATTGGACGGGTTGTTGAACAGGAAGACGTTCGTGCCGGGCAGCGCCGCGTCGAGTTGCGCCGGCGTCATCTTGTAGTTCTGCTCCGCAGGACAGGGCAGCAGTTTCGTCTGCGCGCCGACGATATCGGCGATGTCGACGTAGGTGGTCCAGTACGGCACCGCGAAGGCGATGGTGTCGCCAGGATTCAGCAGCGCTTCGGCGAGGTTGTACAGCACGTGCTTCGCGCCGATGCCGGTCGCGACATTCTTGCGCGTGTAGCCGGTGAGGCCGACTTCTTCGAGGTGGTGCAGGTATGCGTCGAGCAGCGCATCGGAACCGCGGTTGGAGCCGTACTGCCCCGAATCTTTTGCCAGTGCCTCGCGCACCGCGGCGTAGACGTGTTCGCCGGGCAGGAAATTCGGCACCCCGATCGAAAAGCTGACGATATCGCGGCCGGCGGCCTTGAGTTGCTTGGCTTTATCGGCGACGGCCATGATGGCACTGGGCTTGGCGCGCCCCATGCGCTCGGCTAACTTGAGCATGCTTTTTCTCGCGGGAAACCAGAGGAAAAATCAGGGGAAAAATCGGCGCGAAATGCTAGCACAGTGCGCCGCGGCTTCCTGTCCGACTTTTGGCCATAAGCGCGGCGCGGTACAGTGCGCGGGCGTCAAACCCTGACCACGGAGGAAGTGCACATGATGTACTGGATTGGGATGTTCATCGCCGGATTGATCATCGGTCTGATCGCCAAACTGCTGATGCCGGGCAAGGATCCGGGCGGATTTTTCGTCACTGGCCTGATCGGCGTCGCCGGCATGTTCGTCGGCGGATTCCTCAGCAGCATGATCTTCGGCACGCCGCAGACCGGCTTCCAGCCCTCGGGTTACATCGGCGGCATCATCGGCGCGCTGATCCTGCTGTTCGTCTACCGCATGGCGACCAAATCGCGCGCATCGTAAGCGCGCTGCAGCATCGGCCGCCTGTCGGCGGAAACGACGGCGGGGCCACAATGGCCCCGCCATTTTTCGTTTACTTGGCCTTGAAGCCGGCCGCATCGAGCTTCGCATTCCAGTCGTCGACACGCGCCTGCTGCGACGCGAGCAGCGCGGTGGCGTCGCCGATGATGCGGATGGAGCCGATCTTGTCGCCGCCGCGTACGGCGTCGACGAGCTTCTGGTCGTCGGCATCGATCACTTCGCCGAACACCGTGTGCTTGCCGTCGAGCCAGTTGGTCGGCACATGCGTGATGAAGAACTGGCTGCCGTTGGTACCCGGACCCGCATTGGCCATGGACAGGATGCCGGGCTTGCTGTGCTTGAGGTCCGGACGGCACTCGTCCTCGAACTTGTAGCCCGGGCCGCCCATGCCGCTGCCGTGCGGGCAACCGCCCTGGACCATGAAGTCCGGGATCACGCGGTGGAAGCTCAGTTCGTCGTAATAGCCGCGCTGCGCCAGATTCACGAAGTTCGCCACGGTCAGCGGCGCCTTGTCGGCGTGCAGGCGCACCTTGATGGTGCCGCGGCCAGTGGCGATGTGGGCGATCAGTTCGTTGCTCATGCGGTACTCCTCAAAGTGGGTCGCGAATGATAGCCCGGCACCTGTGCTGCGATCCGCAAGCACGTCGAAGAATTCCGGCGTCTTTCGCCGCCATCCTGCGTTGCTGCTCGTCGCCGCACTATTAGCAGGACTTCTCGCAACGCCTTGTCTTGCAAAGACATTCATCCGTAATCACGTTTTCAACGTATTTGCGGAACGCAACACTACTGGACAGAATTGCCGGGCGGAGACAGCGGACCCGTCGGTTACCATGCCGGTCCGGCCGCGCCACCCAGTTGGGGCCGCCCTCCCCCTTTGCCAAGGATGAAACCCATGTCCGTGATCCGACATTCAGTGCTCGTGGCCGCGATCGTCGCCGCGCTCGCCCTTACTGCCTGCACCAAGGAGCCGGCGACACCGACCGCGCTGAAGCTCGACGGCGCGGCCGCGCAACGCGCCGCTGCCGCGATTGCTGGCCCGGCCTGGCTGCGCGAACGTCTGCCCGAACACACCGTGGCCTATTTGCGCATTCCGTCGCCCTGGGGGCTCGCCGCCGCACCGAATGGCCGCGCGCTGGACGCGGCGCTCGCGAGCGAGGCGCATACCCGACTCATCGCCGAACTGCGCGCCGGTATTGCGAAGGATCCGCTGCTGGTGCAGGCCGGCGCGGCGCCGGCGCTGGCGCTGCTGCTGGACGACCTGACCGGGCCGGTCGAAATCGCTGTCGTCGACGGCAGCGACATCGCGAACCCGGCCAGCAATGTGCTGCTGTCCGCACCGCTGAAGTTCGCCGACGTGGCGGCGCTCAATGCGCGCCTGGTCGAACTCAAGGCGCCACTGCTGCCCGAGCCGCTCTCGGCCGACGGCAAGGGCAAGCTCACCGGCAATGGTTTCGTACGATTCGACGCTGCGTCACAGCGCCTGTATTGCCTGTTCGGCATGGCGGCTTCGGCACCGGCGCTGGATCTGATGATCCAGCAGACCACGCAGACCCGCGCCCACCCCATGCACGCCACCGAAAAGGACATCGACAGCTCAGGCCAGGGGCTCTTCTACTGGATGAGCCTCAAGGGTGTCACCGGCATGGCCTCGGCACAGATCGCCGCAGCCAAGCCCGGCACTGCGTTGCGCGACTTCCTCGACAAGGGGCAAAGCATCGCCGGGGGCTGGGGCACGGTAGGTGCCCGCGGCAAACTGCAGGTCCAGCTCGTGGCGCCGGAGGCGCGCCTGCTTTCCTACTTCGCGCCGACGGACTTCAAGGCCGCGGTGAAAACGGCCGGCCGACCGGAGTGGGCACTGACCATGGCGCTGCCGACGGCAGCGCAGATTGCGACGATCGAGTCGAATCTCGACGCGGATTTCGGCCCCGGCACCCGCGATACGTACGCCAAGGGCAAGGAAAAAATGCAGGCCGAGCTTGGGGTCGACCTCGTCGAACTGCTCGGCATGCTAGGCGGCAGCGTGGTCGCGTTCGAGGACGAGGCCGGCCTGTATTCAGCCATCCACATGCCGGATCGCACGGCGTTCTACGCGAAGCTCGACGTCCTGCTGGCCAAACTCAAAGGCACACGCGAAACCGTCACTTCGGGCAAGGCAACCGTGCACCACCTGTACCTGCCCGGCTTCAATCTGACCAAGCCGAAACAGGACGGCGAGGAGAAAACCGCTGCCGACGCCTGGCTGCAGCTGTACGCGCGCGTCGGCAGCCACATGTACTGGGTCGAGGAAGGCGACTACCTCGTGTTCGCCGAAGTACCGCAGGCGCTGGCAGATCGGGCCGACGCGAAACTCGACGGGCAACTCGATACGTGGCTGCGGCAGAACCAGTCCTACGATCCGAATGCGACGGTGCTCGGCATCACCGGCAAGACCCGTCACGCCCAGCGCAAGGTCTACTACGCTTACCTCGGCGCACTGCAGGCCACGGCCGATGCGCTGGGGCAGAAGGCCAGTATTTCCGCCCTGCCGCATGCGGCAGGACTGAAGCTGCCGGTGGAAGGCGCGACCGGTCTGACGCTCGATGCGACGAAGGACCGTGTCGGCATCAGCCTGACCTATGAGCAGAATCCGGCCGAGGTGCTGTTCGGCAGCGGCGGTCTCGCGGCGGTGGCGACCGCCGGCATCGTCGCAGCGGTCGCGCTTCCGGCCTACCAGGACTATGTCGCCCGCTCGCAGGCCACCCAGGTGCTCGGCGACGCGGCGCAGATCGAGACGGCGGTCGCCGAGCATTATCTGGCCAGCGGCGACGTACCGGCCGGCGACGAGGATCTGGATCTGGCCGAATTCGGCCCCTCGCTGAAGTTCCTCAGTGGGCACTACGTGGACAACGGGGCCGTCGTGCTGCAGTTCGGCGACGAGGTCGTCACGTCGCTGGCCGGCACTACGCTGGTGCTCAGGCCGTATGAACTCAATGGCAGTGTCGTCTGGCAATGCGGTGACGGCGCGGTCGACCCGGAGGCCCGGCTCCTGAGCAATACCGAGGAGACGACGAGCGCGCCGGCCAAGCTACTGCCAAGCCACTGCCGGCCGTAGCGACACCGGGGCTGTCCAGGCGCTGCCGCCGACCTGTCGTGCGGCGGCGGCGCCTGGCGCGCGCCGGAGCCCGAGCGTCCCGACCCGGCACCGCCGCGTCCGGTGCTGCCTGTGGCCACCACAAGCGGGCCCTTCGCGTCGCCCTGCTGCGACGCCGCAAAAATCGTCGCATTCCAGGGTATAATCCGGCCTCTCTTTCCAAGCCAGAGTCCCTCCGGTCACCGGCGGGCGCATCGCCATGTCCATTGAAAAGCTGCGCAATATCGCCATCGTCGCCCATGTCGACCATGGCAAGACCACCCTCGTCGATCAGTTGCTCAAACAGTCCGATACCCTGGGCGAGCGTGCCGTACTGGCCGACCGCGCCATGGACAGCAACGATCTCGAAAAAGAACGCGGAATCACGATTCTCGCGAAGAACACCGCGATCCGCTGGAAGGACTACCGCATCAACATCGTCGACACGCCGGGCCATGCGGACTTCGGCGGCGAAGTGGAACGCGTACTGTCGATGGTCGACTCGGTGCTGGTGCTCGTCGACGCATTCGACGGCCCCATGCCACAGACGCGTTTCGTCACGCAGAAAGCGTTCCAGATGGGTTTCAAGCCTATCGTCGTGATCAACAAGGTGGACCGTCCCGGCGCGCGTCCCGACTACGTGCTCAATGCCACCTTCGACCTGTTCGACCGCCTCGGTGCGACCGACGAACAGCTCGATTTCCCCGTCGTCTACGCCTCCGGCCTGCAGGGCTATGCAGGATTGGACGACTCGGTGCGCGAAGGCAATATGGACCCGCTGTTCCAGGCCATCCTCGACAAGGTGCCGGTGCCGCAAGTCGATCCGGACGGCCCGTTCCAGATGCGCATCAGCCAGCTCGACTACAACTCCTATGTCGGCGTCATCGGCATCGGCCGGATCCAGCGCGGCAAGGTGAGAACCAACCAGAACGTGGTCATCATCGATCGCGAAGGCAAGAAGAAGCAGGGACGCGTGCTGCAGGTGCTGGGTTTCATGGGCCTGGAGCGCCATGAAGTCGCTGAAGCCGAAGCTGGCGACATCGTCGCGATCAGCGGCATCGAAGGCCTGGGCATCTCCGACACCGTCTGCTCGCCCGACGGCGCCGAAGCGCTGCCTGCGCTGACCGTCGACGAGCCCACGATCAGCATGACCTTCCAGGTGAACAACTCGCCGTTCGCCGGCAAGAAGGAACACTCGGGCGGCAAGTTCCTCACCTCGCGCCAGCTGCGCGACCGCCTGAGCCGCGAGCTGCTGCACAACGTCGCGCTCAAGGTCGAGGACACGGCCGAATCGGAAAAATTCAAGGTTTCCGGACGCGGCGAATTGCATTTGTCGATCCTGATCGAAACCATGCGCCGCGAGGGCTATGAGCTCGCGGTGTCGCGTCCCGAAGTCATCATCAAGCAGATCGACGGCCAGACGATGGAGCCGTACGAACAGCTCGTCGTCGACCTCGAGGAGCCCTACCAGGGCGGCGTCATGCAGCGTCTTGGCGAGCGCAAGGCACAGCTCAAGAACATCGAGCCCGATGGCCGCGGCCGCGTGCGCATGGAATACCTGATCCCGGCACGCGGACTGATCGGCTTCCAGACCGAATTCCGCACGATCACCGCCGGCACCGGCTTGCTGTTCCACGTATTCGATCACTATGGCCCGAAGGCCGACGGTGCCATTGCGGCGCGCCAGAACGGCGTGATGATTTCCAACGGCACCGGCCCTTCGCCCGCCTATGCGCAGTATGCGATGCAGGAACGCGGCCGCCTGCTGATCGACGCGGGCGAGGAAGTCTACGAGGGCCAACTCGTCGGCATCCACGCCAAGGACAACGACCTCACGGTCAACGCCCTGCGCGCCAAGCAGCTGACCAACTTCCGCGCTTCAGGCAAGGACGACGCGCTCGCGCTGACCCCGCCGATCAAGATGTCGCTGGAACAGGCGCTGGAATTCATCGAGGACGACGAACTCGTCGAAGTGACGCCGCTGGCGATCCGCCTGCGCAAGAAGCACCTGACCGAAAACGACCGCAAAAAGAACGCGCGCGCCGCATAAGCGACTAAGCGGTATCGAAACGGCGACCTCAGGGTCGCCGTTTTCGTTTTGGAGCCAGTGAGCCGGGGGCACTGCGATGCGGACGGATGCCGACGACGATGCAGCATGCTACGGCGATGGCTGCGCCGACTTCTACGATGAGATCTACCCACCGCCGTCGCGCACGGCGCTGAGTTGCCTGAAGCGATTGGCAGGTGACGGCCCGCTGCTCGAAGCAGGCGTTGGCACCGGGCGCTACGCATTGCCGTTGGCAGCCCACGGCATTCCCGTGCACGGCATCGACGCATCGGCGGCGATGCTGGCCGTACTTCGACGCAAACCCGGCGCCGCGGCGATCGGCATCACGCTCGGCGATTTCTCCCGCGTCGCCGCGCCCGGCCGGTTCAGTCTGGTCGTCTGCCTTGTCGACACGCTGTCGCTGCTGCCGGATGCGCGGCGACAGGCACAAGCCGTGGCACGCTTCGCCGCAGCGCTGCTCCCGCACGGACATCTGCTGCTGGAAACCACGTTTTCCATGAGCGACGAAGCCACCACTAGAAATGTGGACATCGCTTTGTCGACGCGATCCGGGCTGCGCATGTATCGCGTGCGGCGATCCGCGCTGGACGCCCAGTTGCTCGACGACTGGGCTGCCGACGCGGGGCTGGAGCGGATCGCGCGCTGGCGCGATTGGCGCGGCGAGGACTGGAACGGCGAATGCAGTCCGGCCTTGTCGCTGTATCGCCGGAAAGATCGCTAGAACGCGAGTCGCGATCTAACCCGGATTTCTCACACACGTTCGTCGCGAGGCTCGAGACGAACGTGTGTGAGAAATCCGGGCTGGGGCGTGATGGCCTCGTCGGCCAGGCTCTTTCCCCGATTCAACCATCGACCTCGTCCGGTCCCAGCCTGCTACGGCCGACGCCCTACTTCTTCGGCCTGCCTTCGTACTTGCCGCGGTATTTTTCGTAGAGCCGTGTCTGGCGGTTGGACAGATCGATCTCATGGCCTTGGATCCAGGCGCGCTCCACCTTGGTGAAGTTTTCCAGCGCGTCGCCATCGGCGATGAACAGCGTCGCATCCTTGCCCACGTCGAGGGATCCCAGGCGCTGCTCGACCCCAAGGATTTCCGCCGCGCTCAGCGTGATCGCACGCAACGCGATATCGCGATCGAGCCCGAACGCAACGTAGCTCGCCGCCTGGTACGGCAGGTTGCGCTCGTTCGACGAGCCTGATTCGTTCGCGATCGCCAGCCGCACGCCGGCAGCGGCGAGCTTTCCCGCAGCGGCATAGACCGTGTCGTACGACTCCCAGCGCCGCAGCGGCAAGTTATGCGAAGAGCCGAGGATCACCGGAATATCGCGCGCCTTCAGCGTCGTGGCGAAGCGCCAGGCGTCCATGCCGCCGACGAGCACGAGACGAACCTGTTCACGCTCGGCGAAAGCCAAGGTGTCGCGAATCTGCACCGCATCGTCGGCATGTACGAACAGCGGCTGCTTTCGGTCGAGCACGGGCATCAGCGCGTCCCAGCGCAGGTCGCTGACCGTCGCAACTGACTTTTGCCGCGAGATGCGGTAGGCGCGCGCTTCGCGAAACGCGGTGTCGATCGCCAGGAGTTTCTTGCGCAGCGATTCGGTGGCCTTTTCCTGCGCCTGTGGCGGCATCCACGGCGGTACGCGCGCGGTCGGCCAGAACAGGTGCACGCCGACCGGATCGGCCAGCCGCATCTGCTCCCAGGTCCAGCCGTCGGGCTTGATCAAAGCCGATTGGCCAGTCAGCAAGCCGTCTCCGCTAGCGCGCGGCACCACATGCACCGTCAGCACGCCATTGGCGCGCGCGACGGCTATCTGTTCGCTGTCGGCATCGATCGCGATCAGCGCGCGCGCGCTGGGATTGATCGTGCCCGCTTCGGCGAAATCCAACGTCGCGCGTACAGCATCGATCTCGCTGAGGCCGAGCAGGCTGTCCGCGGCGATCAGCCCCGGATAGATGCGCTTGCCGTCGAGCACGATGCGCTGCGCGTCCGGGTTGGCATCGACGCGCACGCCGAGCGCGGCGATCTTGCCGTCGCGGATCAGCAACTCACCGCGTTCGATCACGCCGTGGCTGACGGTGTGCAGGTCCGCACCGGTAAGTACGAGGTCGGCCGCGCCAGCTTGCACACAAGAAAGCAAAGCGGCAAAAGCTACAAAACCGATACGCTTCATCAGTGCGCCTCCTGCGCCGAACAGGTATTCACCGGTTCACTGTCGTGGTACGGGCCGCGCAGGTTGGCGTAGTGCACGGCATCCATATCGGCCAGTTCGCCAGCCGGGGTTTCAGTCGGCTTGTCGCCTTCTTTCTTGTCGCCGTCTTTCTTGTCTTTCTTGGCCAGTGCCTTGATGCGTTCGGGCAGGGCCTTGGCGATCAGACGTTCGCGCTCTGCATTGATGCGGGCTCGCTCGGCCAGGTCTTCGCCGCGGTCGAAATATTTGCGTCCGTCGATCCAGGTCTGCTCCGGACGCGCGAATGCCGACAGCGGGTTCGCGCTCCAGAGCACGAAATCGGCGTCCTTGCCTGCCTCCAGCGAACCGACCTTCTCCGCTACACGCAATTGCCTGGCTGGGTTCAGCGTCACGAGGTTCAGCGCATCCGTTTCACTGAAACCGCCATATTTGATGGCCTTCGCAGCCTCGGTGTTGAGGTGGCGGATCAGTTCGTCGGAATCGGAATTGAAGCTCGCAACCACGCCCTGGGACTGCAGCAACGCCGCATTGTGTGGAATGGCGTCCTGCACTTCCATCTTGTAGGCCCACCAGTCACTGAAACCCGAGGCGCCCGCGCCCAGCTCGGCCAGCACGTCGGCGACCTTGTAGCCTTCGAGAATGTGCTGGAACACGGGCACGATCCTGAAACGTTGAGCCATGCGCGCAAACGCGAGGATCTCGTCCTGGCGATAACTGTGGATATGCACGATGCGCTTGCCGGCCAGAACTTCGGCCAGCGCATCCAGACGCAGATCGCGACGCAGCGGCGCGGTGTTCTTGCGCGGCCTGGCCCGCCGATCGGCATAGTCCTGCGCGGCCAGGAAGCTATCGAGGTCGATCTGCTCCACCCCCATGCGTGTCTGTGGATAGCGCTGGTTGAATTGCGGGCCCCAGTTGGCCTGCTTGACGTTTTCCCCCAGCGCGAACTTGATCGTCCCCGGCGCCGCGGCGAAACGCAGTCCGTCAGCGTCGCCCCCCCAACGCAGCTTGATCACCTGACCTTGCCCGCCGATGGGGTTGGCCGAACCGTGCAGCAATTGCGCGGTGGTGACTCCGCCGGCGAGCGCGCGGTAGATGCTCATGTCGGTGGGGTCAATCACGTCACCCACGCGCACTTCGCTGGTCACCGCGTGAGTGCCCTCGTTGACGCCCTTGGCCACGGCCATGTGCGAGTGCGTATCGATGACGCCGGGTGTGATGTGCTTGCCGCGTGCGTCGATCTCGATCGCGCCGGCGGACACCTTGAGATCGCGGCCGACGGCAACGATGCGGCCGTCGGCGATAGCGAGATCGGCATCATCGAGCCGGCCCTGCGCAGATTGCGTCCAGACCGTCGCATGGCGCAAAACGATGTTCTGAACTTTGGGTAATTGTGCGCGACCGAATTCACCTGCCGGGAAGCGCGCTTCGACCGGCGGCAGCGCCGGCACGGATGGCGGCTTCGCCACAACACGGGGTTGGCGGGCGCTCTGTACCGCGCTGACCTTGAACTCGCGCTCGCCGTCGACGAGACCACGCCCCTCGGCGCCACCACTGCGCAGCTCGAGACTGATCAGATAGCGCTCGGCACGCTGGCCGAGCAGCGATCCTGGCGGATACAGCGTCAGATGACGTCCGCTGTAAACCGCCGGAAAACTCTGGTCGCCGGCCTTGGCGCTCAGATCGCCGATGTCGCCGCTGATTTCGAGCGCGGTCGGCCCGCTCAACCCGGTCCAGCGCAATTCCCAGTTGCCGCGCGGATCCGGCGCGCCGCTGTCGAGCAGCACATAGCGCTGGCCGTCGATCCAGGATTCGTAGATACGTGCCTTGTCGGAGCGGAACAGGTCGCCGTCGGCAACAACCAGCTGCGCCGCCTTGCCGGGTTCGAGACTGCCGAGCTGCGCGCTCAGTCCCAGCATTGCCGCCGGCTGCACAGTCAGTGCGGCGAGCGCGTACTGCTCATCGAGGCCGCTCGCGACCGCCTTGCGCAACTGGCTCCAGAATTGATCCTCGGGGTTCTTCAGGCCCGCAGCCGTCAGCGCGAACGGAATACCGGCGTCGGCCAGCCTGCGGGCGTTGAAGGGCGCCGCCTCCCAGTGCTCCAGATCCGACAGTGCGATTTCGAGCGCACGCTCGGGGTCTTCCACGAGCGGCGCCTCAGCAAAGTTCAGCGGCACGATCACCGGCACCGCGGCGTTCTTGAGGCGCGCGATCTCGCGGTATTCGCGACCATTGCCTTCGATGACGAGCTTGAGCTTGAACTCGTTCGCGATCTCCAGCACACGTGCGTAGTCGAGTTCGTCCGCAGCGGCGAACACCACGGTCTGGCGCGAGGCCAGACTGTCCTGCAGGGCATCCAGCGCGAGGTTGGCCTGATTGCGCGGCGAACCGGCGTTCTTCGCCGACCACGCCAGATAGTCGCGCTGCCAGGCAGCGTCGTACCAGGTCTGGCGGACCAGCGCGATTGATCCCATCAGCGAGGCGGGATATTCCGCCGACGGATAACGGCTGAATTCGAACGCGAGATGCTGGGCCACGCGCGGCCTGAGCAGCACGTCATTGAGGCGAGGCGAATCCGCAAGACTCAGCAGTGCGCTCTGGCCACGGAACACGCCCTTGTCCGGCGCACTGAGCACGCTCGTGAAACCGAGCTTGCGCAGCGCTTCGGCTTTTTTTGGATCGGGCTGCAACTGCTGCGACAGGTCGCGCTCTGGCCGCACCTTGTTGTTCCAGTGGCGGGCACCTTGCTGCGGCGTCGGCGTGTACGGCACGGCGACCGCGGGCGGCATGCTTGCGGGGGTACCGTCGGCGGTCTGCGCGTAGTTGCTGTCCGCGTCGATGAAACCGGCGAAGACGGTCTTCCCGCCGAGATCGATGGCCAGCGCACCGTCCGGCACCACGCCGGACTCGCCCGCAGATACGATGACGCCATCGCGCATCACGAGCGTGCCGTCGTCAACGACGACCCCCGGCTTGATGACCAGCCGCGCGTGCGTCAGCGCAATCAGGCCCGGCGTGTTGTCGCGCAATCCTTCGATCGGATCAATACCGGGCAGCTGCGCTGCCGTGACCCAGCCTGCAGCTCCGGTGCAGATTACGCCTGCGATCACTGCCCACAGACGCCGTCGTGTCGTCGCCATCCCTGTCATCCCCATGCAAGCCGGCAAACCGCGAGCATAGCGACCTGGCCGCTTGAGACACAGGACGAAAGTCATGGTTGCGACGCAGGTCTATGCCGCCGCTCCTATCGTCGCGGGAGCGACGTCAACGGAATTGGCTGATTGGTGATGCGGTGCCTTGCAGTACGCCCTCTCTGGCGAGCGGGCAAGCGGCCCGCCGGCTTTCCTCCCGCTTCCGACACCGGGCGAGGCAACACAGATTCGTGCTTGCTACCCGCATGCCGTTCCAGGCCGTGCTTCAGTTCCCGGCTGGCGTCACCGGCGCGGACTGGGTCTGCTTGCGCACGATGAGCATGGCCATCTCGATCGACTGTTCGTAGTTGAGACGAGGATCGACGTTCGACCTGTAAGCGCGCGCGAGATCCGTTTCGGTCAGGTCGCGCGCGCCTCCGAGGCACTCGGTCACGTTTTCGCCGGTCAGTTCCAGGTGGACACCGCCCAGGCGCGTGCCGCACGCCGCATGAATGTCGAAGGCGCGATCGAGTTCATTGCGGATATTCTCGAAGCGGCGCGTCTTGATGCCCGACGAGGTCGCCTCGGTGTTTCCATGCATCGGATCGCAGCTCCACAGCACGCGTGCGCCTTCGGCCTTGACCGCCTCGACCAGTGCCGGCAGGTGCTGCTCGATCTTCTCGGCGCCCATCCGGTGCAGCAAGGTCAGGCGGCCTGGTTCGTTGTCCGGGTTCAGCGTCGCGACCAGTCGCTTGAGCTGGTCCGGCTTGACCGAGGGTCCGATCTTGACCGCGATCGGATTGCGGATGCCGCGGAAATATTCCACATGCGCGCCGTCAACGTCGGCTGTACGCATGCCGATCCAGGGGAAATGCGTCGAGAGGTTGAACCAGCCCCACTGGCGCGGTACCTGTCGCGTCTGTGCCTGTTCGTAGTGCAGTACCAGCGCCTCGTGCGAGGTGTAGAAATCCACGCGCGAGAAGCTGCCGATCGGCGCACCGTGGAGCGTTTCCATGAAACGCAGCGAATCGCCGATGGACTCAACCATGCGGCGGTACTCGTTCATCAGCGGCGAGTACCGGACCCAGTCGAGGTCCCAGTACTCGGGATGATGCAGATCGGCAAAACCCCCGTCGATCAGGGCGCGCACGAAATTCATCGTCAGCGCCGAATGCGAATGGCCTTCGACCAGACGCTGCGGATCGGGACGACGCGCGGTCGACGAAAACTCGAGCGCGTTGACGATGTCGCCGCGGTAACAGGGCAAGGTCACGCCGTCGCGGGTTTCCGTATCGGCCGAACGCGGCTTGGCGTACTGCCCGGCAAAGCGGCCCACGCGAACGACCGGCAGCTTGAGGCCGTGCGTGAGCACGAGACTCATCTGCAGCAGTACTTTCAACCGGTTCGAAATGAGCGCCGACGAGCAGTCGTCGAAACTCTCGGCGCAGTCACCGCCCTGCAGCAGAAAACGGCGCCCCTCCTGCGCTTCGGCGATCTGCTTTCGCAGTGCGATGACCTCCCACGACGTCACCAACGGAGGCAGTGCACGTAGCTTGGCCAGGGCGCGCTCTAGCTCCGCCGCGTCGGAATAGCTGGGCTGCTGCACGGATGGGCGGGACTGCCAGGACGAGGGGCTCCAGTCCTTGGCTTCGCGCACGGGATGGATATGGCGCTCGATCTGACTCATGACACGGCCTTGCTGCAATGCGGAAAACGATCTTGCCACACCGCCACGACGACGCAAGCGCATGAGCGCCGACGTCGACGCATATGGCGATTTACCGTAACGACGCGTACGTGCGAGGCGGCTTGCGCCAGCCGGCGATCAACGCAAACACGGTCAGAGCCACGAACCAGACCACGCACCAGGCCGGCATCGACAAGCCGAGAAACTCCCAGTCGATTTTCGCGCATTCCCCCGAGCCGGTCAGAACCTTGCGCAAGGTTTCCATGAGCGGAAACGCATCGAGCATGTAGTTCAAGCCAGGTCCACATGCCGGCACCTCGTCGGCCGGCAGCGTGGTCAGCCAGACATGGCGCCCTGCTATGAGCGCTCCGAGGACACCGCCGATGCTCACGAGTAAGGCGTAGAGCTTGCGTCCAATCGCACGCGGGCCGTGCAGCGCACCAAGCAGGAAAAACACACCCATCGCAAAGAACGCGACTCGCTGAAGGATGCAAAGAGGACACGGATCCTTGCCGAGCTGGAACTGGGCAAAGAACGCGTAACCCAGCAGCGCGGCGACACAGATCGCGCCGAACAGATATTGGATGCGGAACGACCACGCAAATGGATTCAGTTTCATGGGATCGGTGACTCTCCTCCGAAGTGGGCGCATGCGACAAACCACAAGTATCGGCGCACTGGCGGATGGACCGCCAGCGTCGCGGAAAGTGCCGGCGTTGCGGTGGTTGGCTACTCTGCTACGACAGGGCGTGCAGCACTGACCCGACGGCTCAATGCGCGGCGCGCGCGCACGAAAAAGCCCGGGCTGTCACCAGCCCGGGCTCAGGTCTAACAGGTGCTGCGATTACTCGGCCGCTTCGGCTGCCGCGACCGGACGGTCGACCAGCTCGACATACGCCATCGGCGCGTTGTCACCCGCGCGGAAACCACACTTCAGGATGCGTAGATAGCCGCCTTTGCGCTCGCGGTAACGCGGACCAAGATCGACGAACAGCTTGCCGACAGCGACCTTGTCGCGCAGACGCGCGAAAGCCAGACGACGATTGGCAACGCCATCGGTCTTGGCCAGCGTGATCAGGGGCTCAGCAACGCGACGCAGTTCCTTCGCCTTGGGCAACGTGGTCTTGATCAGCTCATGCTTGAACAGCGACGAAGCCATGTTCTTGAACATAGCTTCGCGGTGGCTGCTGGTCCGGTTGAGCTTACGGCCCGATTTCATGTGACGCATGGTCGTATTTCCTTCGTGATCCCAGCCGGGATCAGCCCATCATGCCGTGGGTCAAACCCATCGGCGGCCAGTTCTCAAGCTTCATGCCGAGCGACAAGCCACGCGCACCCAGCACGTCCTTGATCTCGGTGAGCGACTTCTTGCCCAGGTTCGGCGTCTTGAGCAGTTCGACTTCCGTCTTCTGCACCAGATCGCCAATGTAATAAATGCTCTCGGCTTTGAGGCAATTGGCCGAACGCACGGTCAGTTCCAGATCGTCGATCGGACGCAGCAGCAACGGATCGATACCGCCCTTTTCCGCCTTGGTATCGGCACTTTCACGACGCGTGAAGTCACCGAATACCGATAGCTGGTCCTGCACGATTTCAGCAGCCTTGCGGACGGCGTCTTCGGCATCGATCGTGCCGTTCGTCTCGACATCCAGCACGAGCTTGTCAAGATCGGTACGCTGTTCGACGCGGGCGGCATCGACTTCGTACGCAACGCGGCGTACCGGACAGAATGACGCATCGAGCTGCAGACGACCGATTGGACGCGACTCTTCTTCCGGCAGACGACGCGCCGTAGCCGGCTGGTAGCCGACACCGCGAACGATCTTGAGCCGCATGTTGAGCGTGATGTCCTTGGTCAAATGGCAGATCACGTGTTCGGGATTCACGATCTCGACATTGTGATCGACCTTGATGTCGCCGGCGGTGACGACACCCTTGCCCTTGCGGGACAGACTCAGCGTCGCCTCGTCCTGACCGTGCATGCGGATCGCGACGTCCTTGAGGTTGAGCAGGACTTCGATCACGTCCTCCTGCAAACCTTCCAGCGTCGTATATTCATGCAGCACGCCATCGATCTCGACTTCGGTGATGGCCGCGCCTGGGATGGACGAAAGCAGCACGCGACGCAACGCGTTGCCGAGCGTGTGGCCGAAACCGCGTTCAAGCGGCTCGACAATCACCTTGGCGCGATTAGCGCCGACGCGCTCCACGCCAATACCGCGGGCGCGCAGAACGGTGGTAGACGAATGGGCCATGTACCCGACTCTCCAGAATTACTTCGAATAAAGTTCGACGATCAGCGCTTCGTTGATGTCGGAGGGCAGATCCGAGCGCTCCGGCACCGACTTGAACAGACCGCTGAACTTCTTCGCATCGACTTCGACCCAGTTCGGCGCCAGATCCATCTCTTGGGAGAGGGTCAGGGCTTCCTGGATGCGCAGCTGTGCGCGAGAGTTCTCGCTGATCGTGATCTGGTCGCCGGCCTTGACCTGGAATGAAGCCAGGTTGACCTTCTTGCCGTTGACTTCGATCGCCTTGTGCGAAACGAGCTGACGTGCCTGAGTGCGGGTAACCGCAAAACCCATGCGGAAGACGACGTTGTCGAGACGCTGTTCAAGCATCTGGAGCAGCGACTCGCCGGTGTTGCCCTTCTTGCGCGACGCCTTGGTGTAGTAGCTACGGAACTGACGTTCCAGCAATCCGTAGATCCGCTTGACCTTCTGCTTCTCACGCAACTGCACGGCGTAGTCAGACAGCTTGCCCTTGCGGGCCGCGCCGTGCTGACCGGGCTTCTGCTCGAGCTTGCACTTGGAGTCGAGCGCACGAGCGGGGCTCTTGAGACTGAGGTCAGCGCCTTCGCGACGCGCCAGCTTGCAGGTGGGACCGATATAACGTGCCATTTCGGAGCTCCTTACACGCGGCGACGCTTGGGCGGACGACAGCCGTTATGCGGAATCGGCGTGACGTCAATGATGTTGGTGACCTTGTATCCCAGCGCGTTCAACGAGCGCACGGCCGATTCGCGACCCGGGCCTGGACCCTTGATGCGAACCTCCAAAGTCTTCAGGCCGTAATCGAGTGCAGCGCGGCCAGCCTTCTCGGCGGCCACCTGCGCGGCGAACGGAGTCGACTTGCGCGAACCGCGAAAGCCCGCGCCACCCGAGGTCGCCCAGGACAACGCATTGCCCTGGCGGTCGGTAATTGTGATGACGGTGTTATTGAAGGAGGCCTGCACATGCACGATACCGTCGGTAACGACACGCTTGATCTTCTTCTTGGTCTTGCCTGCTGCCGGCTTATTCATGAGTTCTGTCCGAATCCATTACTTCTTGATCGCGCGACGCGGACCCTTGCGGGTGCGGGCGTTGGTGCGGGTACGCTGACCGCGCACGGGCAGACCACGACGATGACGCAGACCGCGATAGCAGCCCAGATCGATCAGGCGCTTGATGCTCATGCCCACTTCGCGGCGTAGATCGCCTTCGACCGTGTACTTGGCGATCTCATGGCGCAGCTTTTCGACTTCCGCCTCGGTCAAGTCCTTGATCTTGGCGGACGATTTGACACCGGTGGATTCGCAAACTTTCTTCGACCGCGAGCGGCCGATGCCGTAAATACTCTGCAAACCGACCCAGACATGCTTCTGGACCGGCAGGTTGACACCTGCAATGCGCGCCATCTAAATCTCTCCGAAACGGGC
Source organism: Tahibacter sp. (assembly GCF_032229445.1). Classification (NCBI taxonomy): domain Bacteria; kingdom Pseudomonadati; phylum Pseudomonadota; class Gammaproteobacteria; order Lysobacterales; family Rhodanobacteraceae; genus Tahibacter; species Tahibacter sp. The sequence continues at coordinate 10,997 of NZ_JAVTWC010000125.1, read as the reverse complement.
TTAAAGCGCAGTGAACTGAAAATTGTACCTTGATTCGCGGGTTTTGACAAATCCCGCCACAGAGCAAGCTCCGAGGTAACCCCTATGCCCCGCATTCACGCGAGGACTACACGACTCAACGGCCGCGCAAATTCGATTTCTTCAACAAGCTGCCGTACTGGTGCGACACCAGATGAGCCTGAACCTGCGCGGTGAAATCCATCACCACGACGACCACGATCAGGAGCGAGGTACCGCCGAAATAGAACGGTACGTTCCAGGCGTTGCGCAGAATGTCGGGAATCAGACAGACGGCAACCAGGTAAACCGCGCCAGCCGCCGTGAGGTGGGTCAATACACGATCGATGTAGTCGGCCGTGGACTTGCCCGGACGAATTCCCGGAATGAGAGCACCCTGCTTCTTCAGGTTGTCCGCTGTTTCCTGCGAATTGAACACCAGCGCCGTATAGAAGAAAGCGAAGACCACGATCAACACCGCGAACACGATCATGTATATCGGCTGGCCGGGCGTAAGGCCCGTGGTCAGTATCTGCAGCCAGCGCACCTCACCGGACTGGCTGAACCAGGTTGCGGCAGTAGCCGGAAACATGATCAGCGAAGAAGCGAAGATCGCCGGGATGACGCCGGACATATTGAGTTTCAGCGGCAGATGCGAGCTCTGGTTCATGTAGGCCTTCGCCCCGCCCATGCGCCGCGCATAGTTCACCGTAATGCGACGTTGTCCGCGTTCGACGAAAACCACGAACGCCGTCACCAGGAGCACGATGGCGAGAACCGTAATGACCATCAGCGGATTGAGCTGGCCTTCGCGTGCCATGTTGAGCGTGTGCACGACGGCGCCCGGCAACCCAGCGACGATGCCCGCGAAGATAAGCAGCGAAATACCGTTTCCGATACCGCGCTCGGTGATCTGCTCACCCAGCCACATCAGGAACATCGTGCCCGCGGTCAAACCGACCACCGCGGCGAAAACGAAGCCAGGGCCAGGGTTGTAGACCACACCCGCCTGACCAGACAGCGCAACAGAAACACCAAAAGCCTGAAACGCCGCCAAGCCCAGCGCACCGAAGCGCGTGTACTTGGTAATCGTACGACGACCCGATTCGCCTTCCTTTCGCAACTGCGCGAGGCTGGGAACCACCGTCGTGAACAGTTGCACGATGATCGACGCCGAAATGTACGGCACGACGTTCAAGGCGAAGATCGACATGCGTTCCAGCGCACCGCCGGAAAACATGTTGAACATATCCAGGATACCGCCCTGCTGTTCAATCAGGCGGGTCATGGCTTCAGGGTTGACGCCCGGGACCGGTATAAAAGTGCCGAGGCGATAGACGATCAACGCGCCGATCACAAACAGGATGCGCTGCTTGATCTCGGCGAACTTGCCGAGCGAAGCGAGCGCATTGGCCTGGTTGGCTGCCATGGAATTACTCCGTGCTACCGCCGGCTGCCTCGATCGCGGCCTTGGCGCCGGCGGTGACCGCCAGCCCCTTCAGCTTGACCGCGCGCTTGATGTCGCCTTTCTTCACGATCTTGGCGTGCTTGGCGCGGGCCTCAACGAGACCAGCAGCGCGCAACACCTCGAAATCGATCACATCGACGTTGAGCGAATCCAGCTTGTAGAGCAGCACTTCGCTGACTTCGTGAGCCGTCTTCGAGCGGAAGCCGACCTTGGGGAGACGGCGTTGCAGCGGCATCTGACCGCCTTCGAAACCAGCCTTGACCTTGCCTTTGCCACTGCGGGCAAACTGACCCTTGTGACCACGGCCAGCGGTCTTGCCGAGACCGGAACCGATACCGCGGCCTACGCGAACACGATCCTTGCGGGCACCGGCGGCAGGCTTGAGCGTATTGAGACGCATGATGTACTCCGAATTCCTAAAGGGCTCAGGCCTGGTTTTCCACGGCTACCAGGTAGTAGACCGTGTTGATGAGGCCACGCACCTGCGGGCTGTCCTTCAGCTCGCGCACGTCGTTGATCCTGCTCAGGCCCAGGGCCTTAACGCTCAACCGATGCCGCGCCTGTACGCCGCGCAAGCCTTTCACAAGGCGCACGCGCACGGTCTTTTCAGTGTTATTCGCCATGACCAGTCACCTCAGCAACGCTCTTGCCACGCTTGGCGGCGATGCGATCGGGCGAGGCCATCGCGGCCAAACCCTTGATCGTCGCGCGAACGAGATTGATCGGGTTGCGCGAACCGACGGCCTTAGCCAACACGTTCTTGACGCCGACCACTTCGAGCACGGCGCGCATCGCGCCGCCGGCAATCACGCCGGTACCGGCCGATGCCGGCTGCATGTATACCTTGGCGGCGCCATGGTTCGCCTTGACCGCATGCCACAAAGTACCGTCGTTGAGCTTGACGTTGGTCATGTTGCGGCGCGCGCGCTCCATCGCCTTCTGGATGGCGACCGGGACTTCACGCGCCTTGCCATAACCGAAGCCAACCTTTCCATCGCCATCACCGACGACCGTCAATGCGGTGAAGCTCATCTGCCGACCGCCCTTGACCGTTTTGGCCACGCGGTTCACGGCGATCAGCTTTTCCAGCATGCCGTCGCTATTTTCACGTTCGTTAGAAGACATAGTGCACCTTGGTGGTCTCGACGGAGCGAGACACGTTGCTTACGGCCTGGGCCGCTTGGAGTTGTGTTGTTTCTGCCGTGCTACGAGCGGCAATCAAACTGAGGACGTCGATCCGATTCCCAAGTGCCGTCGTACCAGGCTGGTGCTTAGAACTTGAGGCCAGCTTCACGGGCCGCATCGGCCAGTGCCTGAATGCGACCGTGATACTTGAAGCCCGAGCGGTCAAACGCGACCGCTTCGATGCCGGCAGCCCTGGCGCGTTCAGCGATCGCCTTGCCGACAGCAGCAGCGGCGGCTTTGTTCTTGGTGCCCTTGAGACCTTCGGCGACCGAGTCCTGCAGGGTAGACGCCGCTGCAATGACCTTGTCGCCCGAGGGCGCGATGACCTGCGCGTAGATATGCTGGCCAGTGCGATGCACGGTCAGACGCGCGATTGCCAGGGTGCGGATGCGTGCGCGCGTCGATTTGGCGCGACGCAGGCGGGAAACATTCTTGTCCATCGTCATTCTCCGAAGCTGAAGGATATTGGAGAAGCCCGACGTGACGCCGGGCTTTCACGCAATTAGGCCTTCTTGGCTTCCTTCAAGGTGATCTTTTCGCCGGAGTAACGCACGCCCTTGCCCTTGTAGGGCTCCGGCGGACGGAAACCGCGGATCTTGGCGGCAGCCTGGCCGACAGCCTGCTTGTCCGCACCCTTGATCAGGATCTCGGTCTGGCTCGGTGTTTCCAGAGCGACGCCTTCAGGCGCCTTGAACACGACCGGATGCGAGAAGCCGAGCGTCAAACTCAGATCCTTGCCCTGCATCGCGGCGCGGTAACCGACGCCGACGAGTTCAAGCTTACGCACATATCCTTCGCTGACACCCTTGACCATGTTGTTGATCACGGCGCGGGCAGTGCCGGCGAGCTTGTCGTTATCCGCCGAAACGGGCCTGCACTGCAGTTCGCCATCGTTCAGAGCAATATCGACACCTGGAAAAGCGACCGACTTCAGCGTGCCCTTGGGACCTTTCACGGTGACGCCATCGGCGGCCACCTGGCATTCGACACCTTTCGGCAGGGCAATCGGCAATTTTGCTACGCGGGACATTGGCTATCTCCTTTTAGGCGACCAGGCCGATGACTTCGCCGCCCAGGCCCTTGGCCCGTGCCTGCGCATCGGTCATGACGCCACTGGACGTCGAAACGATGGAGATGCCCAGACCATTCAGCACCTTGGGCAATGCGTCCTTGCCGCGGTATACGCGCAGGCCGGAACGCGACACGCGCTCCAGACGCTCGATGACCGGCTTGCCCTCGTAATACTTCAGGGCGATCTCGAGCTCCGGCTTGCCTTCGACAGCGTTAACCTGCGCGTCGCGGATATAGCCTTCGTCTTTCAGCAGCTTGGCCAGGGCCAGCTTGATCTTCGATGACGGCATGCGCACCGTCGCCTTGCCCGTGAGCTGGGCATTGCGAATACGGGTAAACATGTCGGCGATGGGATCAGTCATGCTCATTGCAGTGAATCCTTAAGTTAGCACCGATATCCGCTGGGGCTACCAGCTGGCTTTACGCAGTCCGGGCACGTCGCCACGCATGGTCGCCTCACGCAGCTTGTTGCGGCCGAGGCCGAACTTGCGGTAGACGCCACGGCTGCGGCCGGTCAATACACAACGGTTGCGCTGACGCGATTCACTCGAGTCGCGCGGGAGCTTCTGCAGCTTGGCCGAAGCGTCCATCTTGTCTTCATACGAGGCTGTCGGGCTGCTGATGATCTTCTTCAGCTCGACGCGCTTCGTGGCGTGCTTCTTGGCCAGCTTCTCGCGCTTCACTTCGCGATTCACCATGCAGGTCTTTGCCATTTCGGAATCCTTGGATCAGTTGCGGAACGGGAAGCTGAAGGCTTCCAACAGGGCGCGGGCTTCTTCGTCACTCTTCGCGGTAGTCGCGATCGAAATGTCCATGCCGCGCATGGCGTCGACCTGGTCGAAATCGATTTCCGGGAAGATGATCTGTTCCTTGATCCCCATGTTGTAGTTGCCACGGCCGTCGAAGGCGCGGCCCGAGACTCCACGGAAGTCGCGGACGCGCGGCAGCGCGACGCTGACCAGGCGGTCCAGGAATTCGAACATGTGGGCACGACGCAGGGTAACCTTGCAGCCGATCGGCCAGCCTTCGCGGATCTTGAACGAAGCGACGGAAACGCGCGCCTTGGTCGTGACCGGCTTCTGACCGGCGATCTTGCTCATGTCGTCCAGCGCGTTCTCAAGCACCTTCTTATTGCCGACAGCTTCGCCCACGCCCATGTTCAGCGTGATCTTGGTCAGGCGAGGTACCTGCATGATGTTGGCGTAGCCGAAGCGTTCCATCAGCTTGGGCACGACGACATCTTTGTAATGTTTTTGGAAGCGGGTCATTGCGGCAATCCTCAGACGTCAACCATTTCGCCGGACTTGCGGAACACGCGCACCTTGCGACCGTCCTCGAGGACTTTGTAGCTGACGCGTTCACCCTTGCCCGTCGCCGGATTGACCAGCTGCACGTTGGAATTATGGATGGAGGCCTCACGCTCGACGATGCCACCCGGCTGGTTCGCCTGCGGATTCGGCTTAGTGTGGCGCTTGATCAGATTCAAGCCGGCAACGACAACGCGATCTTCCGCGATGCGCAGCACTTCGCCCGACTGGCCCTTGTTCTTGCCTGTGATCACGATGACGCGATCACCTTTGCGGATACGATTCATGGCGGAAACCCCGTTACAGCACTTCGGGCGCGAGCGAGACGATCTTCATGAACTTCTCGCCACGCAGTTCACGCGTGACCGGTCCGAAGATGCGCGTGCCGATCGGCTCGAGCTTGTTGTTGAGCAGCACGGCGGCGTTGCCGTCGAAACGGATCAGCGAACCATCGGCGCGACGCACGCCCTTCTTGGTGCGTACTACGACCGCGTCGTAAACCTCGCCTTTCTTCACCTTGCCACGGGGAATTGCGTCCTTGACCGTGACTTTGATGATGTCGCCGATCGCAGCGTAGCGACGCTTGGATCCGCCGAGCACTTTGATACACATCAGTTCGCGCGCACCCGAGTTGTCGGCGGCGGCGAGATAGGTCTGCATCTGAATCATTATTGTTTCTCCTCAGACCTGCCTTACTGCGCGGCGCGGGTGACGATCTCGACCACGCGGAAGTTCTTGGTCTTGGACAACGGCGCGCATTCCTGGATGCGGACGACGTCGCCTTCCTGACACTCGCTCTTCTCGTCGTGGGCGTGATACTTGGTGGAGCGACGGATGATCTTGCCGTACAGCTCATGCTGCACCTGGCGCTCGACCAGTACGGTCACGGTCTTGTTCATCTTGTTGCTGACCACGCGCCCCTGGATGGTGCGGACAGCCTTTTCGGTATCGGTCATGGCGTCGGTCCTTACTTCTTCTGGCCGAGCAGCATCTTGACCGTCGCGATCTCGCGACGAACGCGCTTGATCTCGTGCGTCTGGGTCAGCTGGCCGGAGCCTTTTTGCATGCGCAGCTTGAACTGCTCGTTACGCAGTTCGACGACGTGAGCCGTGAGATCCTGCGCGGACTTGGTACGAAGTTCTTTCAGTTCCATCACAGCACCGTCCGGGTCACGAATTGAGTCTTGACCGAGAGCTTGGCAGCAGCGAGGCGGAACGCTTCGCGGGCGGCGGCTTCATCGACACCTTCGATTTCGTACAACATGCGGCCGGGCTGGATCGGTGCGACCCAGTACTCCACATTGCCCTTGCCGGCGCCCATGCGGACTTCGATCGGCTTCTTCGTGATCGGCTTGTCCGGGAACACGCGGATCCAAAGCTTGCCACCACGCTTGACGAAACGGGTGATGCAGCGACGGGCGGCTTCGATCTGACGCGAGGTCAGCTGGCCGAATTCGGTGGACTTCAGGCCATACTCGCCGAAGCTCACCTTATTCGCGACGAAGCTCAGGCCATCGTTGCGGCCCTTAAATACCTTGCGGTACTTGGTACGCTTGGGTTGCAACATGATCAGGCTCCTTGCTTCGGCGCGCGGCGCTGCGGACGCTCTTCGCTCGCCTCAGCCTTGGCAGCTTCAGCCGCCTGAGCCAAGTCGAAGATCTCGCCCTTGTAGACCCACACCTTGATGCCGATGATGCCGTAGGTGGTGGATGCTTCCGCGAAGCCATAGTCGATGTCGGCGCGCAGGGTGTGCAGCGGCACACGGCCTTCGCGATACCATTCCGAACGGGCGATTTCCGCGCCATTCAAACGGCCGGCAACGTTGACCTTGATGCCCAGCGCTCCGATACGCATCGCGTTCTGCACCGCACGCTTCATGGCGCGACGGAACATGATGCGACGCTCGAGCTGCTGAGCAATCGACTCGGCAACGAGCTGGGCATCGAGTTCGGGCTTGCGCACTTCGGTCACGTTGATATGAGCGGGAACGCCCATGATCGTCGAGACCTCCTTGCGCAGCTTCTCGATGTCTTCGCCCTTCTTGCCGATCACCACGCCCGGACGAGCGGTGTGGATCGTCACGCGCGCCGTCTTGGCCGGACGCTCGATCAGGATCTTGCTGATGCCAGCCTGCGCGAGCTTCTTCTTCAGAACCTCGCGCACCTTGAGATCAGCGGCCAGGTAGCCGGCGAAATCGCGCTTGTTGGCATACCACTTGGAGTTCCAGTCCTTGGCGATGCCAAGGCGGATACCGGTAGGATGAACTTTGTGACCCATCGTTCTAAGTCCTTCGCTTAACTGCCGGTACCGACAACCACAGTGATGTGGCTGGTCCGCTTGATGATGCGCGTGCCGCGGCCCTTGGCGCGGGCGGCGAAACGCTTCAGGGTCGGGCCTTCGTCGACGAAGATCTTGGCGACCTTCAATTCGTCGACATCGGCACCGTCGTTGTTTTCGGCGTTGGCGATAGCCGACAGCAGCAACTTCTTGACGAGGTGTGCGGCCTTCTTATCGCTGAACGTGAGCAGATTGGTGGCACGGTCGACCGGCATGCCGCGGACCTGATCAGCGACCAGGCGGACCTTCTGCGGTGAAATGCGCGCGCCGCGCAGGATTGCTTTGGTTTCCATCGCAGTGCCCCTTACTTCTTGTCGGCTTTCTTGTCGCCGGAATGACCCTTGAACGTACGGGTCATGGCGAACTCGCCGAGCTTGTGGCCGACCATGTTTTCGTTGACCAGCACCGGGATGTGGGCCTTGCCGTTATGAACGGCAATCGTGAGACCGACCATATCCGGAAGGATCATCGAACGGCGCGACCAGGTCTTGATCGGGCGCTTGTTGTTTGCGGCAGCAGCGGCCTCCACCTTCTTTTGCAGGTGCAGGTCGATGAACGGGCCTTTCTTCAGTGAACGAGCCATGATAAGTACCTATCAGCTGCGACGATCGCGCACGATGAACTGGGAAGTGCGCTTGTTCTTGCGCGTCTTGTAACCCTTGGTCGGCATGCCCCAGGGCGAGACCGGGTGGGGATTACCCTGCCCGGCGCGAGCTTCACCACCACCATGCGGGTGATCGACCGGGTTCATGGCAGCGCCGCGAACGGTCGGGCGAACACCGCGCCAACGCTGAGCACCAGCCTTGCCGATGTTCTCGAGGTTGTGCTCGGAGTTGCCGACTTCGCCGAGGGTAGCGACACAGTCAGCCGGAACCTTACGCATCTCGCCCGAGCGCAGACGCAGCGTGGCGTAACCGCCTTCGCGTGCAACCAGCTGAGCGGATCCACCGGCGGCACGCGCAATCTGCGCACCCTTGCCAGGCTTCATTTCGATGCAATGCACCGTCGAACCGACCGGTATGTTCCGCAGCGGCAGCGAGTTGCCGACCTTGATCGGGGCGTCGCGACCAGCCATCAGCTGATCGCCTTCCTTCACGCCCTTCGGAGCAATGATGTAGCGACGCTCGCCGTCGGCATAGCACAGCAGTGCGATATGCGCGGTGCGGTTCGGATCGTACTCCAGACGTTCTACGCGCGCAGGAATGCCCTCCTTGTCGCGCTTGAAGTCGATGAGGCGGTAATGCTGCTTGGAACCACCGCCCTTGTGGCGGGTGGTGATGCGACCGTTATTATTGCGGCCGCCAGTCTTGTTCTGCGCTTCGGTCAGGGCTGCATACGGCGAACCTTTGTGCAGGCCCGGCGTAACCACGCGAACCATCGCGCGGCGTCCAGCAGAAGTCGGCTTGTAATCAATCAGTGCCATTGGTTTCCCACCTTAAGCCTTGGCCGTTACGTCGATGCTCTGACCTTCGGCAAGGCGGACATAGGCCTTGCGCTGGTCGGAACGACGGCCCGAGCGTTGACGGAAGGTCTTGGTCTTGCCTTTGGCATTGACCACATTGACCGCCTCGACTGTGACGCTGAACAGCTGCTCGACAGCGGCCTTCACGTCTGCTTTGGTCGCGGTCGACGCGACTTCAAACACATACTGGTTGGACTCGGCGAGACGCGCGGTTTTTTCCGAAATGCGCGGCGCACGAATCGTATTCAGGAGACGCTCGTTCATGCCAGCCACTCCTCGATCTTCTTCACCGCCTCGACCGTCACCACGACATGATCGGCTCGCACGAGAGCGACCGGGTTCAGGGCATTGGTGTCGACGACTTCGAGCACTCTGTGGTTGTTGCGCGCGGCGAGATACAGGTTCTCACTGACGCTTTCGCTGACAATGATCGTTTTGCCGGTGAACTTCATCTCACCGAGTTTGGCGATCAGGCCTTGTGTCTTGGGCGCGTCGACGTCGAACTCGGACACGACCTGGAGGCGATCCTGGCGGATCAACTCGGACAAGATCGAGGCGAGTGCGCCGCGAAACATTTTCTTATTGACTTTCTGCGAGAAGTCGCGCGGCTTGGCAGCAAACGTAACGCCACCGCCGACGAAGATCGGAGCACGGTAGTCGCCATGACGTGCGCCGCCGCCCTTCTGCTTCTTGAACTTCTTGGTGGTGCCCGACACTTCCGAGCGCGACAACTGCGCCTTGGTGCCTGCACGACCAGCGTTGCGATAGGCCGTTACGACCTGGTGCACAAGGTCACCGCGAAATTCCTTGCCAAAGACGGCATCGGAAACGTTCAGCGGCGAAGCACCGATAACATTGAGTTCCATGGCGTCGCTCCTCAGGCCTTGGCGGCCGCGCGGATGATGACGTCGCCGCCGGTCGAACCCGGCACCGCGCCCTTAACGGCGATCAGGTGACGTTCGGTATCGATCTGCACGACTTCGAGATTCATGGCCGAACGCGTGACGTTGCCCATGTGGCCGGACATCTTCTTACCGGGAAACACGCGACCCGGCGTCTGACGCTGACCGATAGAACCCGGAGAACGGTGCGACAGCGAATTGCCGTGCGTCGCATCGCCCATGGTGAAGTTCCAGCGCTTGATAGTGCCCTGGAAACCTTTGCCCTTGCTGACGCCCTGCACGTCGATCTTCTGACCGACCTTGAAAACCTCATCGGCTTTCACTTCGCCACCGACATTGAAGCCACCGATCTCGGCAGCGTCGACGCGAAATTCCCACAGACCGCGGCCAGCTTCGACCTTGGCCTTGGCGTAATGACCTGCGCTGGGCTTGTTCACCAGCGAAGCACGCTTGCTGCCCGCAGTAACCTGCACCGCGTTATAGCCGTCGTTCTCAACCGTCTTAATCTGGGTGACGCGATTCGGCGTTGCTTCAATCAGCGTCACCGGGATCGAGCGACCATCTTCGGTGAAGACTCGGCTCATGCCGCATTTGCGGCCAACCAATCCGATACTCATGTTCGTGTCCTGTTGCCTGTGTTACGCCCGGACTCAGTAAAGCTTGATCTGCACGTCCACGCCGGCGGCGAGGTCGAGCTTCATCAGGGCATCCACGGTCTTGTCATTGGGATCGACAATATCCAGCACGCGCTTGTGGGTGCGCGTCTCGTACTGATCACGCGCGTCCTTGTCGACGTGCGGCGATGTGAGAACGGTGTAACGCTCGATCTTAGTCGGCAGCGGAATGGGACCACGCACCTGGGCGCCAGTACGCTTCGCAGTCTCCACGATTTCGCTCGCGGAGCGGTCGATCAGGCGATGATCGAATGCCTTCAGTCGAATACGGATCTTTTGGTCCGCCATGGCCGAAATCCTTCAGTAAAAGAGCGACGGGAGTGGGCAACTTCGTGTGCCTGTCCCCAAAAAATCGGGCGGACCAGAAAACTGGTCCGCCCAGACAAGAAAGTGTAGTACGCGCAAAGCCGCCCGTCAAGCGGGCTCGATACGCGACGACTCCGTGTCTGGCGAACACGAGGCACTTCCTGTGCCTCTTTTCGCTGTAGGGGCTGCTCCGCTCTTAACGGAGCAGCAAATACCGCTTTGTATTACGCAAAAATCTTGGCGACGACGCCGGCGCCGACGGTACGGCCGCCTTCGCGGATCGCGAAAC
>NZ_JAVTWC010000124.1:0-28928 GCF_032229445.1 Tahibacter sp. | reverse complement strand
GAGTGATCAGAACCTGCGGTTCTGAGCGATCACTCTTCACCCGGCCCGTTGGGCGACCAGCAGTGCATTCATCGCGATTGGTCGCGACGGCGGCATCCGAGGCGCCGGTTCCGGCACAATCGGCGCGACCTTTGCCGGAGCGCCTCATGCCGTTGCAGATCCAGTCGTATTTCCACGCAGCGACGAATACCTGGTCCCATCTCGTCAGCGACGGCGACGGCACGGCCGCGGCGATCATCGATCCGGTGCTCGATTTCGATCCGGCCTCGGGCCGGGTCTATGTCGAATCGGCCCAGGCCATCCTGGCGGCGGTGCATGCGCATCGGCTGCGCGTGGAATGGCTGCTCGAAACCCATGCCCATGCGGATCACCTGACCGCGACCGACTGGCTGCGTCGCGAGTTGCGCGATGAAGGCCATCCGGCGCGCAGTGCAATCGGCGCAGGCATCGTAGCGGTACAGCAGCATTGGAAGGCCGTGTTCGCGCTGGGCGAGGGCTTTGCCGCCGACGGCGCGGATTTTGATCACCTGATCGCCGATGGCGAACGCCTTGCGCTCGGTCGCCTGGAGATCGAGGCGCTGGCCACGCCCGGCCATACCAGCGACGGCATGAGCTACCACATCGGCGACGCGGTCTTCGTTGGCGACACGCTGTTCTCGCCGGCCGCCGGCACCGGACGCTGCGATTTTCCCGGCGGTGACGCGGCGTTGCAGTTCAAGTCCATCCAGCGCCTGTATGACCTGCCGGCCGCGACGCGCATGTTCCTGTGCCACGACTACCCGCCGCGCGACGCCGAACCGCGCGCGATGGTCGATCTGGTCGAGCAGCGCAGCGGCAACGCGCAGCTGCGCCGCGATACGTTCGAAGCCGACTATGTCGCGCTGCGTCGCCAGCGCGATGCGACCCTGCCGGTGCCGCGGCTGCTGTACCCCGCGCTGCAGGTGAACATCCGTGCGGGCCGGCTGCCGCCGCCCGACGCAAACGGCGTGTCCTTCCTGCGCCTGCCGCTGAAGACACCGCAGGCACCGTAGGTACGGCGGACGCTGTGGCAGACTCTCGCGTCTGCCACGAGGAGAGCCGCATGCCCCCGCGCCGTCGTTACGCCGCTGCCCTGTTCATCTCAACCGCGTTTGTGGCGACGCCGGTGCTGGCCTGGGGGCCGCTGGGGCATCGCATCGTCGCCGGAATGGCGCAGGAACGCCTGTCCGAGCCGGTGCGGCGCGAGGTGCGCAGCCTGCTGCAGCCGGACGACGAAAGCACGCTCGTCGATATCGCGATCTGGGCCGACGATCTGCGCGACACCGATCCGGCGCGCTTCCGCGCGACAGGGAAAATGCACTATGTCAATTTTTCCAGCGCGCAGTGCAGCTATGTGCCACAGCGCGACTGCCGCAAGGGCGAATGCGTGGTGGCCGCGATCGAACGCTACGAAAGGATTCTCGCCGACCGCGCGCGACCGCGCGCCGAGCGTGCCGACGCCTTGCGCTTCGTATCGCACTTCATCGCCGATGCGCACCAGCCGCTGCATGCGAGCTTCCGCCGTGACAAGGGTGCCAATTCGGTACAGCTTCGCTACGGCCGCGAAAACTGGAACCTGCATGCGGTCTGGGATTCCCTGCTGCTGAAGTCGGCCGGCCTGCGCTGGCCCGACTATGCCGCGCGGCTGGGCTCCGGCGTGAAGCCACCCGCTGACGCCGGTGATCCGGCGCAGTGGGCCGAGGAGTCGTGCCGGGTCGTGCGCGACGGTGGTGTCTACCCCGACGGCGACACGATCGACGATACCTGGCTCGCGCGCGAACGGCCGGTCGCCGAGGAGCGTCTGCAGCAAGCCGCCGCACGCCTCGTCGCGGTGCTCGAGCGCACGCTGGGTTCGGCGCGGCGCTGAGTGAAAACGCAGCGGTTGCTTGTGCTAGCTTTGAGCGAATCCGACAAACGACGAAGAACAACAGCCCCATGCAGACCCGCCGCACCAAGATCATCGCGACCCTCGGCCCAGCCACCGACGCGCCTGGCATGCTCAAGCGCATCATCGAAGAAGGCGTCGACGTCGTCCGCCTCAACCTGTCGCACGGCGCCGCCGCCGACCACGTGCGGCGCGCCAAGGAAGTGCGCGATGCCGCCGAGGCCGTAGGGCGTGAAGTCGGCATCCTTGCCGACCTGCAGGGACCGAAGATCCGCATCGAGAAATTCGCCAGCGGCCGCATCGTGCTCGAGCCGGGCCAGCCGTTCGTACTCGACTGCCGCGCCGATGCGGCGCCCGGCGACGAAACGCGCGTCGGCGTCAGCTATCTCGGACTTCCCAACGACGTGAAGGCCGGCGACACACTGCTGCTCGATGACGGCCTGATCTCCCTGGCCGTGCTCGACGTGGTCGAGAGCGAAGTGCGCTGCCAGGTGCTGTACGGCGGCGCGCTGTCGGATCGCAAGGGCCTCAACCGGCTCGGCGGCGGCCTGTCCATCGCTGCGCTCAGCGACAAGGATCGCGCCGACATCAGGCTCGCGGCCGAGATCGGTGCCGATTTCCTCGCCGTATCCTTCGCAAAAAGCGCCAACGACATGAACGAGGCGCGGCGCCTGCTGCGCGCCGCCGCGGGGCAGGGCGCGCTGGTCGCGAAGATCGAGCGCGCTGAGGCGATTGACGTGCTCGGCGAGATCATCGATGCCTCCGACGCGGTCATGGTCGCGCGCGGCGATCTCGGCGTGGAGATCGGCGACGCGGAACTGCCAGGCCTGCAGAAAAAGATCATCCGCGAGGCGCTGGTGCGCAACTGCGTCGTCATTACCGCGACGCAGATGATGCAGTCGATGGTTGATTCGCCGATCCCCACGCGCGCAGAAGTGCTGGACGTGGCCAATGCGGTCATCGACGGCACCGACGCTGTCATGCTGAGCCAGGAAACCGCGGCAGGGCGCCATCCGGACAAGGCCGTCGCGGCCATGCGCCGCGTCTGCCTCGGTGCCGAGCGTCAGTTCGAACCGCTCGAAGGCTTCCAGCAGGGCACGCACCGCATCGACCGCACCGACCAGGCCATCGCGATGTCGGCGATGTTCCTTTCTTTACAGGTAAACCCGCGTGCCATCGTCGCGCTGACCGAGTCCGGCGCGACCGCGCAGTGGCTGTCGCGCTACCGCTCCGCCGTGCCGATCTACGCGCTGTCGCGCAGCGCGCCGTCGCGCCGGCGCATGCAGCTCTATCGCGACGTCTACCCGATCGAGTTCGACGCGCGTGGCGTCGATCCCACGCACGCGACGCGCGCGGCGATCCAGCACCTGTTCAATCTCGGCCGTCTGGCCGAGAACGACCGCGTCATCATCACCACCGGCGACCACACCGGCCGGCTCGGCGGCACCAATACGCTGAAGCTGCTGCGGGTCGGCTCGGGCGGAATGGCCGAGGGGCTGGCGGAACTGTAATGCGCCGCTCTACGCTACCCGAGCCCGTCCGGCCACCTGCGCTTGCTTGCGCCGCAACAGCAGCGAGGAATGCGATGCAACGATCCCCATCGATCATCCGCGCGTTTCTTGTCGCCGGAGTGCTGCTCGCTACCGCTGCTTTCGCTCAGACCACGCCGCGCCCCGTCGCCGCGAAGGATCTGGCCAAATATTGGCTGGTCGCGAGCGAGGCGATGGAGGCGATGGTGCCGAATACCGGCGTGAACCTGTACGTGCCGAGCTGCGCCGTGGTGCGCTACGTCATCAATAGCGACGGCACGACCAGCGATGTGCGCGTCGAGAAGCTCGTGCCGATGGGTGACCTCGGCATCGTCGCGACCTCGGCGATCCGCAGCCTGCGCTATGCGCCGGCCGCATCGAACCAGGGGCTGGTACCAGTCATCACGAGTGTCACGCTGCCGCTGAACCTGCCGCTGTTGCGCGGTACGCCGGAAGAACGTGCGCGCATCGAGGCGCAGCGCGCCCAGGTCGTCGCCGCCTGCGATGCGCCGGTGCCGGAAAAGGCAGCCCCGGCGCCCGCTCCGGCCTCGCGTCCCTGATACGGGCTCGCGCTGGCGCGCCGAGGCACGTTGCGTTTCCTGCGCATAGGGCACGTGCGGGCGGTCTCCGCCTTGTGCGGGCAACCGCGTCGCGCTGTGATCGCGTTTCCGGGCCAGTGGGAAATGAACAATGTGGACAATGCGTGGGGTGCGGCCGCAGCGCGCCGTAGTCGGATTGCTGGTATTGCGCCTGGTCCTGGCTGGCCTTATTGCCGCGCACGGCTGGGCGCGCTGGTATCACGGCGGGGTCGCGCCGTTCGGTCAGTGGCTGGCCGGGCTTGAGATTCCGTCCGGCATGGCCATCGCGATCGGCGTGACTGTCATCGAAATCGTCGGCACGCCGCTGTTCGCGTTGGGCCGCCTGCTGCTGCCGCTGAGCCTGGTCTACAGCGCGATCTACCTCACCGGCATCGTGCTGGTGCATGCGCCGGCCGGCTGGTTCGTCGTCGGTCTCGGCCGCAACGGCATGGAATACAGCGTGCTGCTGATCGTCTGCCTGCTGATCGTCGGACTGACGTCGCGCGACAGCGGCGCCGCTCGCGATTGAAGTGCCGCGTGGTCAGCGCGGTTCCACGCCGGCCCGCGCGGACGCGGCGCCATCGTTCCTCGGTTGCCCTGGCCCCGCGCGCTATGGAAGCGCGTGGATTGCCGCATGATCGCCGTCCAGCCCGGTTTCGCCGATCGCCACGCGCACCCGCAGCGCATTGCCGTTGCGGCCGAGTCGTGGCAAGTTCCGCGTGGGTTGGAACGAGGGGCGGTAGAGCGTGGATGTCACCGAACTGATCGCGCAGGCGCGCGCCGGCGACGCTGCCGCCTCCGGACGTCTGTTCAACCAGGTCTACGCGGACCTGCGGGTTCTTGCCGCACGCCAGGTCGGACGCATGCGCGCTGACATGCGCGCCACCTCGCTGGTGCACGAGGCCTGGTTCCGCCTGGCCAAGCCCGACGCGCTGCAACTCAAGGACCGTGAGCATTTCTTCGCCGTCGCCGCGCGCGCGATGCGCCAGCTCGTGATCGACCACGCGCGCCAGCGTCTGGCCGAGAAGCGCGGCGGCGGCGCCATCGCAACCGAGCTCGACTCGCAGCTGGTCCAGGCCGGCGGTGAAGGCCGCGACCAGGAATTGCTCGCGCTCGATCAGGCCCTGCGGCAGCTCGAGACCCTGGACCGGCATCTGGCCCTGCTCGTGGAAATGCGCTTCTTCGGTGGCCTCGAGCTCAGCGAGATCGCGGGTCTGACCGACCGTTCCGAACGCAGCCTCAAGCGCGACTGGCGCAAGGCGCGTGCGTTCCTGCACCAGCAGCTCGGCGGCGACATGTTGCCGCAGGGCGACGAGTAGAGCGGTTGCCGCACGACGCGCCTTCGCGGCGCAGCGGCTGACGTCACGAGCAAGGAGCTTCACGGCCATGAGCGACGATATCCACGGGCGTTGGGCGCGCATTTCGGCCCTGTTCGACGAGCTGGCCGAACTCGACCCGCAGGCGTGTGCCGGACGCCTGGCTGCGCTGCGCGCGGAGGGTGAAGATGCGTCCGTGCTGCAGCAGGTCCAGGCGCTGCTGGCCGCCGATGCGGCCGCAAGCGGCGTGCTCGATCGCGGTGTGCAGGCGATCGCGCCGACCGTCGTCGACGCATTGGCCCAGGGTCAGTCCGTTTCCGTCTCCGACGAGCCCACGCCCGCAGCCATCGGCCGCTTCCGACTGGTGCGGCTGCTCGGTCGTGGCGGCATGGGCGAGGTCTACCTGGCCGAGAGCACGCAGGGCGGCTTCGTGCAGCAGGTGGCCCTGAAGCTGCTCAAGCGTGGCATGGATTCCGACGAGATCCTGCGCCGCTTCGTGCAGGAGCGACGCATCCTCGCGCAGCTGAATCACGCGCACATCGCCGGCCTCGTCGACGGCGGCGTCAGCGCCGAGGGCCGGCCCTACTACGCGATGGAATATGTCGCCGGCGAATCACTGACCGACTACGCGCACAACCACGCGCTCGGCGCGCGCGAGCGTGTGCAGCTCATGGTGCTGATCTGCGATGCGGTCGCCCACGCGCAGTCGCGCCTGGTCGTGCACCGCGACCTCAAGCCGTCCAACATCCTCGTCGACACCGACGGCCAGCCGCGCGTGCTCGACTTCGGCATCGCGAAGATTCTCAGCGACACCGGCGAGGAAGGACTGACCCGCACCGGCGCGCGCGCGCTGTCGCCGGCCTATGCGGCGCCCGAGCAGATCCACGGCCAGCCGGTCAGCACCGCGACCGACGTCTATGCGCTCGGTGTCGTGATCTACGAACTGTTGTGCGGGCAACTGCCGCACCGGCGCAACACCGCGACGCTCGGCGAGGCCGACACCACCACCCTGATCGAACGGCCGAGCCAGGTGCTGCGGCGCGCGAGCGTCGTCGAGGCCGGTGCGGTCTACGGCCGCCGCGGCGGCGAGCGCGAAGCCCGCCAGATCGCCGGCGACCTCGACACCATCGTGCTGACCGCGCTCAAGCGCGAACCGGAACGTCGCTACGTCAACGCCAACGCGCTCGGTGCCGATCTGCGCCGCTGGCTCGAAGGCCGCACCATCAGCGCACGGCCCGATTCGGCCGCCTACCGCACGCGCCAGTTCGTGCGCCGGCATCGCGTCGGCGTCGTCGTGTCGACGTTCACGCTGCTGTTCCTCGTCGTCTTTCTCGGCATTGCGCTTTGGCAGGCGGCGGTCGCGCGCGCCGCGCGCAACCGCGCCACCGAGCAGGCCGCGATCGCGACCGCGGTCAGCGAATTCCTGACCGAGGACGTGATCCGCACCGCCAATCCGTATCGCAGCAAGCTCGATCTGAGCATGGGCGACGCGCTCAAGCAGGCACGCAGCGCCGTCGCCCAGCGCTTCGCCGCGCAGCCGCGCACCGAAGGCGCGGTGCGCCGCACGCTGGCCGAAAGCCTGCGCCTGTCGGGGGAAGACGAGGCCGGTCGCGAGGAAGCCAGCGCCGCGCTGGCCGTGCTGACCGAACACTTCGGCCCGCGCGACAGCGACACACTCGAAGCGCGCGGACTGCTCGGCCGCATGCTGCAGGCCGACGACGAGGCGGAAGCGCGCAAGATCTACGATGAGGGCCTGCTGTACGTCAGCGCGTCGCCACGCGACCCCGCGCGGCTGCGTTTCTTGCTCGGCATCGCCTCGCTGGACGTCGAGAATCGCAAGGAAGACCAGGCCCTGGCCGCGCTGGCCGCGATCGAGGCAGATGTCATCGACGTGTTCGGCGAGTTCAGCGACGAACACATGGATCTGATCAACCACCGTATGCGTGCACTGGCGCACACCGATCGCTACGAGCAGACGCTGCTCGTCGCACGCCAGGCCGTGGCCGGTGCGCAGAAGCGCTTCGGTGCCGGTGAACCGCGCACGCTGGAATGGCTGCAGCGCGAGTCCATTGCCTTACGCCTGCTCGATCGCTTCGACGAGGCGCTGACGTCGATCGAAAAGGCGCTGGTCATCGCCCGCACGCGGCTGGGTGAACAGCATTCGGCCACCTTGTATACGCGTCTGCAGGCGGGTATCGCGCTGCTGTCGCTCAAGCGCTACGAGGAGGCCGGCCCGCATATCGATGCGATCATCAACGACGAGCGCCGGCGCGGCCAGACCGGCGAGAACTCGCTGACGCACCGCGTCTACCAGGCGCGCCAGCGGCAATTCACCGGCAAGATCGCCGAGGCGCGGCAGATGTTCGAAGCGATCTACGCGCAGGCGAAGGTAGAACTCGGCACCGATGGCGCCGACAGCGCGCGCACGCTGCCCTACGCCCAGATGCTTGGCATGTTCCTCATGCAGTCCGGCCGGAACGCCGAAGCGGAAACGTTGCAGCGGCGCATCATGGCTGATGCCGATCGCCTGTTTACGCCGGGTCACGTCAATCTCGCCAAATTCCGCTACGACCTCGCGCAGAACCTGTCGGCCCAGCCCGACCGCGCCACCGATCTGCTTGCCCTGTTGGAAACCTGGCTGCCGGTCTGGGAAAAGCAGTTCGGCGACAAGGACCCGCGCGTTGTCGACGGCCGTGTGTGGATGGAGCAGGCGAAGCAGCGCCTGGGAAGCAAGTAGGCGAGGCGGGTGGTGCTTTGGTGTGACGCGCTGGCCCTCGGCGCGTCAGTATCACGTCGCGCCGGCAGCTTCGCTCTCGCGATTCCCGGTCTGAAACCGGCGCATTCCATCCGACTGCAAGGACCGCTCGTCGAGCCGGAGGTCGTGCGCGCAAGCTTTCTCGACCCAGGTTTCGTCCGCGTTTCGCGACTTTCCTGATCATCTGCGCCATGCGCGTCGGGACGGTGCGCCGCAACCTCAAGGGCTCAATGAAACGATTGATTGGCGCTGCCATCGCACCCATGGCGGCGACGGTGGTGGACGCCGCGGCGCCGTTCCCCGCGCCGCCGGTGACCAGTAGCAGCATTCCCGTCTCGCTCTGTCCGACGGAAAACCTCGCGGCCGGTCCGCGCCTCGTGACGTTTGGCCTACCGTTTCCGCGCGGTTCGCTGACGCAGGCCGGTCTTATCACGGTGCGGCTGCTGCGCAGCAACGTCGAGGTGCCGATCCATGTCGATCAGCTCGCGCCGCGGCGGCATCGGTACGACGCCGCTCTCGACGGCGCGTCCGTACGCATCGCGCGCATCCAGTAGAACTACACGTTTGCGGGCACGGCGTGCGAGTCCCTTCAGCTCGCCTGGGGCGGCGCTCCACGCACGCAGAGCATTGCCACGCTCACATCGCCGCGCTCGGGTTGGCACACGGTGCAGTCGGGTACCTTCGTCGCGGCGGATGCAGTCGAGGAACCCGACGTATTCGCGGTACTGCCGAAGGCCTGGCTCTCGAACGGTGTGCTCAAGGGCGTGCGTAGCCTGCCGTTCGACGATGCGATCGCGACGATGCGCGACAGTCCGCAGGCCATGAGCGGCACGCAGCATTGGCCGGGCCATTCCGAGGCTGATCGCGCGCTGAAAGACAATTTCTATTCCATCGTGAACGAGGACGACGCACGCGTCACTGTCGCCAATCAGTGTCCGTACAAGAGCGGCTTCGACCCATGGCTCTACGACCGTTCGTCGACCATGTACACGCTGTATTTCCGTAGCGGCACCTTGAAGACGCTGCGCGAGGCCGTGCGTGCGTCAGACTATTACGCCGACCGCATCAATGCGCAGGGCTACTTCACGCTACGTGCTGGCGACACGAAATACGCGTATGCGGAGAATCTCGCTTATACGGCTTGGCTGACCGGCGATACCAGCCTCGCCGCCAAGGTCACGGCGGTCGTGAGCGCGCAGGATTCCTTCGGCCATGTCTGGCAGAACGACCCGACCAACGTCGAGCGCATGCTCGCGCCGTATTGGGTGCCGCGGCTGGGGAAGCCCGAATTGCGTGCGTATCAGGCCTCGGCGCGTGGTGGCGAGCTGGTCTGTCGCCTGGCGGGTAGTCGCGTCGAACTCGACGGCGCCTGCGTGTTTTATCTCGAAGGCGAGATCGAGTTCTGACGACGGACGGCTGTCGACACCGGCTCGCCGTGCGATTTCTTAAAGAGACCGGCAACGATCTACTGGCCCGATTAATCTCAATCGGGCGTTCGATTCATCGCATGCCGCTATGCACGAGGGAACTTCCTCACGCCGCCTGTGCTTGCTCGAGCGAGGCCAGCCACTCGTCGTCCGAGCCATCGGCTACGCCTTCGAACAGGATGGTGGACAAGTAGCGTTCTCCCGTGTCCGGCAGCATTGCGAGGATGGACGATCCGGGTGCGGCTTCCTCGGCGACCTGCAGCGCGGCGGCGAGTGTTGCGCCAGAGGAAAGTCCCGCGAAGATGCCTTCCTCGACGGCGAGCCGGCGCGCCGTGTCGCGCGCGAGGATATCGTCCACTGGCAGGATGCGGTCGGCAATCGTGCGGCTCAGCACTGCGGGCAGGAAGTCCGGCGTCCAGCCCTGGATCTTGTGCGGTTTCCATTCCTGGCCCGACAG
This sequence comes from Tahibacter sp., assembly GCF_032229445.1. NCBI lineage: Bacteria > Pseudomonadati > Pseudomonadota > Gammaproteobacteria > Lysobacterales > Rhodanobacteraceae > Tahibacter > Tahibacter sp. The sequence continues at coordinate 18,963 of NZ_JAVTWC010000124.1, read as the reverse complement.
CAGCGCCGCGCCGGCCGGCTCGCTCGCGATGACCTGGATATCGGGCCGCGCGAGCTTGAGCACTTCGCCGGCGCCCGTGATAGTTCCGCCGGTGCCCCAGCCGCTGACGAAATAGTCCAGCCGCCGGCCGGCGAAATCACGCAGAATTTCCGGCCCGGTCGTGCTGCGGTGCCAGGCCGGATTGGCTTCGTTCTCGAACTGCCGTGCAAGGAACCAGCCGTGTTTCTGCGCGAGTTCGGCGGCCTTGCGTACCATGCCCGAGCCGCGCTCCGCCGCGGGGGTCAGGATCACCTTGCCGCCGTAGGCGCGGATCAGCTTGCGCCGCTCGATCGAGAACGTTTCCGTCATCAGCGCGACGAACGGATAGCCGCGCGCGGCGGCGACTGCGGCCAGCGCGACACCGGTGTTGCCCGACGTGGCTTCGACGATGGTCTGGCCCGGCGCCAGGGCGCCGCGGCGCTCCGCATCCAGCACGATCGCGAGCGCGAGGCGGTCCTTGACCGAGCCGGCCGGATTGAACGACTCGACCTTCACGTACAGGTCGACGTGTTTGGGCGGCAGCCGGTGCAGCTTGACGACGGGCGTGTTGCCAATCGTGTCGAGAATGGTGTCGTAGATCATGCGTGCCTATAAGTATACAGATATAGTGGAGTACAAGTGCACATATGCATTACTAGGCGACGCGGGGCAGTGCGGTGGGCTCGGGCGCGTCGCCGAGCGGCGCAGCAGCGAACCAGTGCAGTTGCGCACCGAGCGCGGCGACTTCGCCGACGATCAGCAGCGCCGGCGACTTGACCGCATGCGCGCGCGCGCGCTGCGGCAAGTTCGCCAGATCGCCGAGCACGACGCGCTGTTCGCTGCGCGAGCCGTTCTCGATCAGTGCTGCCGGTGTCGTCCCTGCGCGGCCGTGGGCAATGAGGCCGGCGCAGATGCGTTCAAGCCCGGCCACACCCATGTAAACGGCCAGCGTCTGCCGCCCGGTCGCGAGCGCGGGCCAGTCCAGCGTATCCAGCGAGGCCTTGCAGTGCGCGGTGACCAGGCGCACCGACTGGGCGTGGTCGCGGTGGGTCAGCGGAATTCCCGCGTAGGCCGCGCAGGCCAGTGCGGCGGTGACGCCGGGTACGACCTCGAACGCGATGCCGTGCGCATGCAGGAATTCCAGTTCCTCGCCGCCGCGGCCGAACACGAAGGAATCGCCGCCCTTGAGGCGCACGACGCGCTTCCCCGCGCGCGCATGTTCCAGCAGCAGCGCGTGGATGCCTTCCTGCGTGGTGTGGTGCGTGCCGGCCTCCTTGCCGACTTCGATGAGATCGGCGTCACGGCGCGCCAGCGCGAGTACGTCGCGGCTGACCAGGCGGTCGTGCAGGATCACATCGGCTTCGTTGAGTGCGCGCAGGCCTTTGAGCGTGAGCAGGCCCGCATCGCCGGGACCGGCGCCGACCAGCACAACCGAACCTTGCGCCGGTGTGACGGCCGCGTCATCGAGCTCGCGCGTAAGTGTGGACTCGGCTACGGCGATCTGGCCGCGACGCACGAATTCGGCGACGCGGCCTTGAAACAAACGTTCGAGAAAACGACGGCGCTGGCCGAGATCGGTCAGGCGCCCGCGGATGCGCCCGCGCCAACGGTCGGCCAGGGCCGCCAGTGCTCCCAGCGACGGATCCAACATACGTTCGATCTGTTCCCGTACCAGTCGCGCCAGTACGGGCGCGGCGCCGGACGTGGATACGGCGACGACCAGCGGTGCACGATCGATCACCGCCGGCACCTGGAAGCTGGAAAGCGTCGCGTCGTCGACCACATTGGCCCAGATGCGCTGCCGTTCCGCTGCAGCGGCGACAGCGGCGTTTACGGCCGCGTCCGAGGTGGCCGCAATGACCAGCCATTGGTGATCAAGCCACTCCTCGGCGAATTCGCCGGAAATCAGCGAGATGCGGCCGTTTTCGGCCCAGGCCACCAATCTTTGCGCGAACACGGGGGCGCCGACGCACACAATGGCACCGGTTTCCAACAGCGCCGCAACCTTGCGCTCGGCGACATTTCCACCGCCGACGACGAGTACGGAACGGCCTGCAAGGTCGGCAAAGATGGGATAGAGTCGGACGGCGGACATGACGTTTTCGGCACCGATTCCTGCGCTTGTGGCGATAAACGACACGACCGCGGTCGTGTCTTCGGGAACCATGCTGTGCGTCCGCCCGCGCGCAGGGAAGTGAGCGTTCGCTGTGCCGATATGCCGTTACGGCATGTGCGGAAGGACGGACGTATAGACGGCCAAATGATCTGTAGTTATAGTCAGTTCACCCCGCTTGAACAAAACGGCGCCGAGAGCGGTGCCACAGAAGGCCTTCGTCAAGGTCAGACCACACTGGAGAACACGTATGAAACCGACCAATTACGCCACGCGATTCTGTATGCATTACGTAATTACCAATTGGCGTCGCTCGCTTGAGTCCGAACTGTTGCGATCTCCCCAGAGAAGGCCGTCATGACACTTACACAGCTCCGTTACCTGATCGCCATTGCCGATTCCGGCCTGAACATCACGCTTGCCGCCGAGCGCGTACACGCCACCCAGCCGGGCATTTCCAAGCAGTTGAAGCAGCTGGAAGATGAACTCGGTTTCCAGATCTTCGCCCGCAAGGGCAAGAGTCTCGAACGCATCACTCCCGCCGGTATACAAGTCATCGATCGCGCCCGCGTGATCCTGGCCGAAGCCGCCAACATCCGCGCCCTCGCCGCCAATCTTCGCAACGAAGCTCAGGGCGAACTGCGCATCGCGACAACCCATACTCAAGCCCGTTTCGTGCTGCCGCGAACCATCGCCAGCCTGAAACGTCGCTATCCCCAGGTCAGCGTCCATCTCAAGCCCAGCGGCGATGCCGAAGTGCTGGCCTTGCTCGAACGTGGCGAAGCCGACATCGCGATCGTCTCGACGGCCGGCAGCGTGCCCGCCGGCGGCATGGCCGTGCCGCTGTTCCGCTGGGACCGCCATGTGCTCGTGCCGCGCAGCCATCCGCTCGCCCGGCTCGACAAGGCGCCGCGGCTCGATGAGCTGGCGGAATACCCGCTGGTCAGCTACGAGTCGTCGCTGAAACCCGATTCGTCGCTGCGCCGCGCCTTTCTGGGCGCCGGCCTGCTGCCGCGCATCGCGATCACGGCGCGTGACGCGGACCTCATCAAGACCTATGTGCGCGCCGGGCTCGGCGTCGGCGTGCTCGCCGAAATGGCCCTGCTGCCCGAGGACTTGGCTGACCTCAAGACCTTGCCGGCACCGGGCCTGTTCCCGCTGTGCACGACCTGGGTCGTCCTGCGCCGCGACCGGGTGCTGCGCGATTACGCGCTGGACCTGATCGCCGATCTCGCGCCGCAGCTCGACCGTCGCGGCCTGCGCCGCGTGCTCGACGGCGTCACGACGCCGGACTGGCCCGCGCCGCCGCATTGGCGCCAGCTCAGCGCTTCGACCGAGAAGTCGGCCGCGCACGCCGGGTTTGCCGCCCAGGCTGCCTGACGCGAGCGCCGCTCCGGGAGTGAACAACGCCGCGCTTTGCGCGGCGTTGTTTTTTATACCGGATGTATGGTTGCGCCGGACGTGCGGACGGCCGGTGCCCTTCGCCGTGCGACCAGATGTCGACGACAACCGCAGCCCCGACATTCGGCGCGACGGCCCGTAAGCGACCAGCGGCGCGGCCGTGGCCCGGGACGACTGGGGTGGCGGCGATCCGTACGAGGTCCGGGTATGCGTGACGCCGGACAAGCTCATGGGACAGCAGACGTGGAGCGTCTCGCCCTCAGCGCCAGCTGCGTGCCAGATCCCGCCGCAGCGCCGGCGGCAGCAGCCACGCCAGCGTCGCACCGCGCATTCCGGATTTTGTCAACAATGCAACGTGTTGCGACTCGCTGCAGGGCGATGCGCGGCCGGCGCGCTGCAGCAGGTCGTGCGCGGTCAGCTCGGTCGCGACATCGCCGGATTCCAGCGCCCCCGCGTGCAGCGGCAGCGCATAGTCAGCGGCGTCCTGCGCGCGGCCTTGCGCCAGCGCAAGGCCGGCGCTGGCGATGTCCAGGCGCCGCCGCGCGAGCCAGTCGTTCGTCACGCGCAGCGCACGCGCCGCAGCGAGTTCGCGCTCGGCCTGCAGCGGCTCGCCGAGCACCAGGCTCGCTTCGGCCAGGCTCAGTCGCGCGTCGAGTTCCAGCAGTGCATAGCCCGATGCCTGTATCGGCGCGAGCAGCGCCTCGACGTGGCGCCGCACCTGTGCGGCGTCTCCGTGGCGCGCCGCCTGGGGTGCCCATTCCAGCGTCAGGCTCCAGCGCGAGACCAGGCTCGGTACGCTGCTCAGGCCGGTCTGAACGTCGTTCAATGGGGTCGCAGCGCGGCTGCGGTCGCCGCCCAGCAGCGCGAGCTCGGCACCGCCGAGGCGCCCGTAGAGGCCGACGGAGGGATCGACCGAATTCGCGCAGCGCGAGAAATCCGCTTCCGCTGCTGCGGTCTCGCCGCGCAGCAATGCCAGCGTGCCGCGCAGGCAGGCCAGGCTGAAGGCGATCTCGGGCGCTTCGCGGCGCAGCGCCTTGTCCACAATGGATCCTTGTGGATCGGCGCGATCGAGTACGGCCTGCGCCGCACCGAAGCGGCCCTGGCGCAGATGGATCAGGCCGATCAGCACATCGAGGTTGGTGTCGAGGCCGTCCTTGCCCGGCCGCGGGCGCAGATCTTCGGCACGACGCAGTGCCGCGGCCAGATCGCCACGCAAATAGTCCTCGTTGATGCGGTCGAACACGATGGAGTGCAGCTGGTTGTGCGCGCCGCTGGCTTCCGCCAGGCTCGCGGCCTGATCGAGATACTGGCGATAGGCGGCGAAGTCGCCGCGGCGGTGGAACTTGTAGGAGGCGCGCCGCAGCGCTTCGAACTCGATCGCCTGGTGGCCGCTCGCGCGCGCCGCGGTCAGCAGCGCGGGCAGATGCGCGGGCTCGCGCTGCGGATCGGCAAGATCGCCGTAGAAGCGCATCAGATGCGCGCGCAGCGGATCGCCGGCATCGTCGTAGAGACCGGCGACCGCGTCGAAACGCGCAGCGATCGCGGCGCCTTCGCCCTGCATCCAGTCGGCAATCGTCACGGACTGCGCCGCCATGGCGCCTTCGTAGTTCCAGCCCGCATCCTGCGCAAGTTGCCGCGCGACCAGTGCCGCCGTGCGCGCGTTGCTCGCGTCGCCCATGGTGCCGTAGGCGGCCGACAGGTTGAGCTGCGCCATGATGCGCAGCGCCACGGGCTGGCGCTGCCAGCGCGGTGCCGACAGCAGCGCGATCGTGTCGGCCGCGTGTCCGGCACGCAGCCGCGCGCGCGCCTCGTCGAGTACGAACTGAGCCTGGTTCGGAAAGCGTTGCGCGAGCCCGGCGAACGCCTGTGCCGCTTCGGCGTGCCGTTGCGCCACGACGAGACGCTGCGCGCCGAGCAGCGCGCGCGCGTCCTGCGGCCAGTCGTTCGCGGCGGACTGCAGCCGCGCGAAGTGTTCGTCGGCGGCGCGATACTGGCCGAAGGTCAGCAGCGACTGGGCGAGTTGCAGCCGCGCCAGGCCGAACTCGGGTTCCTGCTCGACCACGCCGCGCAGCCGTTCGAAATACGGCGTCCATTCGCGCTGACGGTGATGCTGTACGGCCTCGGCGTAGCGCTGCGCATTCGCGGTGCGCAGGCGCAGCACCGGCCGCGCTTCGCGTGCGCGCTGCGGCAGCAGGTCGCTCAGCACGGCCTGGCTGACCTGGTCGATCAGCTCGTCGACCGATTCGAGCGCGCCTTCGGCTTCGCGGTTGGCTCCCGACGGCGTGCGCGCCTGCAGGCGCAGGCGGCCCGCGCCGGCCGGCATCGCCGACAACAGCACCACTTCGACACCGCGGCCGTCGCTGGCGTCGGCGGCGAGATCGGCCGCGCTGAGCACGACGACTTCCGGTGCCAGGGACAGCTGCCATTCGAGCCAGCTCTGCAGCACGGTCGCCGGCCAGCGCGTGTCCGCACCCGCGCCCGGATCGTCCAGCGGCAGCAGTGCGATGCGCCGGCCCGCCGCCGGCGTGCTCGCGGCGAACCACGAGACGATCAGACCGAGCACGACCGTGGCAACGGCGAGCCAGGGCAGCGCGCGGCGTCGCGGCCGTAGCGTCGTGGCTGTGGGCGGCGGAGGAGCGGCCGCGGCCGGCATCACCGTCACATCGCTGCCCGCCGGGCGCAGTCCTTCGTCGTCGAGTTCGAGCGGCAGCACCGGCCCCGGCGGCTCGAACACATAGCCACGCTTGGCGACGGTGCGGATCCACAGCTTGCGTTCCTCGCCGAGCAGGCGGCGCAGCACTGATACGGTCTGGGTCAGATTACCGTCCTCGACCACGACGCCGGCCCAGATGCGCTGCAGCAGCGATTCGCGCGTATGCAGGCGATTGGGTTCCGCGAGGAACAGCAGCAGCACGTCGAAGACGCGGCTGCTGAGTTCGACTTCGCCCTCCGCCGTACACAGGCGGCGATAGCGCAGGTCGACGCAGAGATCGCCGACGCGCACGACCGGCGTATCCGCCGGCCACATGGCTGGATTCAGTGTCTGCACAGTTGTTTCCCTCGCCCCGGCGCATGGTACTCCGTGTTGAGCGCACGTTTAGCGCGCTTGAGCGGTTCTTGAGACAAATTTGAGTGCGCCGAGCAGGAATGTCGGCGCGCTGCGCAGCCACGCTGATCCTCCACAGGTCCGCTTAGGCCATTTGGTTATGACGTTGAACCAGTTGCGCTACCTCGTTGCGATCGTCGACGCCGGCTTGGTGATCTCGCGCGCCGCCGAACGCGTGCATACCACCCAGTCGGCCCTGTCCAAGCAGCTCAAGCAGATCGAAACCGAAATGGGCCAGCCGCTGTTCCAGCGGCGCGGCTATGCGCTGAGCGCACTGACGCCCTGCGGCAGCCGCGTGATCGAGCATGCCCGCGCCGTGCTCGCCGAGATGAGCGGCATCCATGGTCTTGCGCTGCACCGTCGCGGCGGCATGAGCCGCGCGCTACGCATCGCCACGACGCCGACCCAGGCGCGCTACGTCCTTCCCGCGGCGCTGGAACGTCTCAAGCGCGAACACAGCCAGCTGCAGGTCAGCCTCACGGTCGGCGGCGACGAGGAAGTGCTGGCCTGGGCCGAGAGCGGCCGGATCGACCTCGCGCTCGCCAGCACGCCGGGCCTGCGCCCGCGTCACGTCGCCTCGGTGCCGCTGTACCGCTGGCAGCGCCTGGCCCTCGTGCCGCTGCGCCATCCTTTGCTGCGTCTCGGGCGCGGCCTCAGGATCGCCGACCTCGCCGCGCAGCCCATTGTCACCTACGAATCCGCGCGCGACCCGCTGTCGGACTTCGCCCGCGCGTTCGCCGTGCACGGCCTGCGGCCGAATCTTGCGACCCTGAGCGGTGACGCGGACCTGATCAAAGCCTACGTGCGCGCCGGCCTGGGCATCGGCATCGTTGCCGAGACCGCCTACCGCCGCGACAGCGACGACGACCTCTGCGCGCTGCCAGTCGGCGAACTGTTCCGCACCTGCACCGCCTGGGCCGCATTCCCGGCGCGCACGAGCCCCGCCGAACCGGCGCTGGAACTCGTCGCCGACCTCGCCCCGCACATGGAGATCCGCGCGATGCGCCGCACGCTGGCCCTCGGCGAAGCCGGCGAATGGCCGGTGCCGCCGGGGTGGGCCAGCGTAGCGCAGCGGGCGGTGGCCGCCTGACGTATCTACGCCAGGATTTCTGGCAGGCTTATCGGGATTTCGCGCTGCTTATCCACGCTTCCACATTTTCCCGCAGCAGCGCCAGCGGCACGACGCCCTGGTCGATGACCTGGCTGTGGAACTGGCGGATGTCGAATTTCGCGCCGAGTTCGCGTTCGGCCTGCTCGCGCAGGGCGAAGATCTCGAGACCGCCGGAATCGTAGGACGTGAGCTGCGCGGGCATCACGGCCATGCGGTCGATGAGGTCTTCGGCGCCGGCCTGGCCGAATCGGCCGGTGGCGGCGAGGTAGTCGATGGTCTGCTGGCGGGTCCAGCCGAACAGGTGCATGCCGGGGTCGGCGACCATGCCGCGGGCCGGCCAGATGCGGCGCGAGATCTTCGCGTACTCGGTCTGGTAGATGCCGGCTTCCTCGGCCAGGCGTTCGGAATAGCGGCCCCAGCCTTCGAGATACGCGGAATTGAAGCCGAGCCTGGCGACGCGGTGCGGTGGCTGCAGTTCGTTTGCGAGTGCGATCTGCAGGTGATGGCCGGGCCAGGTCTCATGCACCAGCGTGATCTCGGCCGAGCCGCGCGTGTCCACTTTCCAGTTCTCGAGCTGGATACGGTATTCGCCGGGCTTGCTCGTGTCGGTGCTCGGGATGTAGTGCGAGCTGACGCCGGTGCCTCGCTGGTAGTCGGGGAAGGGCTCGATGATCGCCGGCTGTTTCGGCATGCGCGCGAACAGCGGTGCGCTGAGCTGGCGCGCGCGCTCAAGGCCGGCGCGCGAGTAGTCGAGCAGTTCCTTCTCGGAACCGAAGTGATTCTTCGGTTCCTTGTCGACCTTGGCGATGATGGACCTGATGTCGCGCGTGCCGAACAGGCGCTGGCCGATGTCGGCGACGATGGCCTCGTTGTCGGCAACGGTCTCCTGGCCGAGTTCGTAGACCTCGCGCGGGCTGCGCGTCAGCGTCGTGCTGTTGCGCAGCAGTGCGGCATAGCAGGCTGCGCCGTCGGGCAGGTCCGCCAGCGCCACGCTGTCGCGTGCCTTGGCGCGGTATTCGTTGCGGATGAAGTCGCGGTAGCGCGTGATTGCCGGCAGCGCGGTGTCGCGCATGACCTGGGCCAGCTGCGTCCTGAACGCGGCATCGTCGGCACGCTTGGCCGGTGAATAGAACGGCAGGTCCTCGGGCTTACCGTTGACCATGCCGTCGAGTTGCTTGAGCACGCGGTCGACGACGCTCCTGGGCACGCTGTAGCCGGTCGCCAGGCCGGTGCGCAGGTTGGCGATGTCGTTGTCGACATAGTTGCCCAGTGCGGACCAGCGCGCCACGGCCTGGCTGCGTTCCTCGGGCGTCGTGATGGGTTGCGCCTGGGCCGCCTCGGCGAGGCTCGACAGCCAGCCGTTCATGTGGCTGATGGTCCAGCGTTCCCGGTGGCAGATGCGCAGCTGGCGGCCGGATTCGAGGCTTTCGCGCAGCACCGCGTAGCTCACCGCGTTGGGCGTGCCGCGCAGCGGTGCGGCGTCGATACGCGCGAGGTCGGCGAGCATCGCGTCTTCCTGTGCATCCCACGCGGCGATCTCGGCGGCGGAATTGCGCGGCAGGCGGTCATGCGCGGTGACCGGCACGCCGGTGAAATAGGTCACGGTCGGATCGAAGTCGAGCACCGCGTCGACGTAGCGGTCGGCCAGCGCGTTGACCGCGGCGACGGCGTCGGTCGCGACGGTCGCGGCAGGCGCACTCGGCGCAGGTTTCGCCGTGGCGGATTCGTCGCGCACGGGACTGGAGCAGGCGGCGGCTAGCACCGCGGCGCTGGCCGCGGCAATCGCGGCGCGAATCGGATAAGGCTGTCGGGAACGCGGCATGGAGCTGTCCTTCGCAAGTAAGAGCACGTACACGCTATACGCAACGCCCGTGCCAATCCGCGAAAGCTACGACACTGGCGTGGTTGTGCGGTTTGCCGCATTGGCCAACTCGCCGAAGCGTGTCCGCGGACACGGACAGCGTCCGCGCGGCACGACGCTGCGCCATACGTCGAGCACCACTCTGCCTGCCGGCTGCTGAGATCGCGTATATGGCCGCGATGGCCCCATGACGATTGCTCCACCATGCCGCGCGCTCATAGGTGGGGTGTGCGGCCGGGCGTAGCGTCAACGCGTCGTCGCGACGGGGGTTGTGGCGGCCGTGACGCAGCCGGGTGCCACGTTGAAGCGCCGGCCAGCACAGCGACTTCCAGCAGGAAGCGGCGCCGGGATAACGGGCGTCGGGGGACGTGCCTGCGCCATGAAACGGACGAGCGGACCGCGGAAAGAGGGCGCGGTCCACACCATAAATCGCCAAGTAGAATGGGTGAACTCGTGAACAAAGTAGTCAGCAGCAAACTGGGTCGGCGCACGGCGCTGAGTCTCGCGGCCGCGGCGCTGTTCGGCGGCACGGCCTCCATGGCCGGCGCCGCGTCGATCTGGACGGAGCGCGCCGCCAGCGGCGAGCGCGTTTCGCTCGAGGCGATCCAGCGTGGAGAGATGTATACGCGCTTCATCGTGCACTACGTCGACGCCAGCCTGTACGGCACGCGCGAGCATGCCGCGGTCGCCGACATGGCAGCCAAGCGCGTCGAGGCAGACCTCTCGCGCGTCAGCAGCGCGCTGTCGACGCCGCTGGCGCTCGTGCGTCCCACCGCCACCGGCGGTTTCGTGTTCGAAGTGCGCACCGACGGTGCGCGCCGCGTGGCCTCGGCCGAGACGATCATGCGCGAACTGGCCAGGAATCCGGACGTGGCGCTGGTCGAGCCGGACCTGCGCATGCAGATCGCGCTGACGCCGAACGACACGCGCTATCAGGACCAGTGGCACTATTTCCAGTCCACCGCCGGCATGAACCTGCCGGAAGCCTGGGACATCTCCACCGGCAGCGGCGTCGTCGTCGCCGTCATCGACACCGGCATCACCACACACAGCGATCTGTCGGGCCAGACGGTCGCCGGCTACGACTTCATCAGCGACACGACGGTGTCCAACGACGGCAACGGCCGCGACTCGAATCCGGCCGACCCCGGCGATGCCTACAACGGCAACAATTCCAGCTGGCACGGCACGCACGTTGCCGGCACGATCGCCGCGCTGACCAACAACAGCAAGGGCGTGGCCGGCGTCGCGTTCAACGCGAAGATCCAGCCGCTGCGCGTGCTCGGCAAGGGCGGCGGCAGCCTCGCCGACATTTCCGACGCGATCCTCTGGGCCTCGGGCGGCAGCGTCTCGGGCGTGCCCGCGAACCAGACCCCGGCCAAGGTCATCAACCTGAGCCTCGGCGGCAGCGGCTCGTGCAGCAGTACCTCCCAGAGTGCGATCAACGGCGCGCGCCAGCGCGGCAGCGTGGTGGTCATCGCCGCGGGCAATTCCAACGCCAACGTGTCGGGCTTCCAGCCGGCCAACTGCAGCGGTGTCGTCGCGGTCGCGGCGAGCGACCGCGAGGGCAATCGCGCCTCGTATTCGAACTACGGCACCGGCATCGACGTGACCGCACCCGGCGGCGAGACCGCGGTGTCGGGGAACGGTGTGCTGTCGACGCTCAACACCGGCACGAACGCGCCGGGCAGCGAAACCTATTCGTACTACCAGGGCACATCGATGGCCGCGCCGCACGTGGCCGGGCTTGCCGCGTTGATTCTCGCGAAGGCGAGCAAGACGCCGGACGAAATCGAATCCCTGCTCAAGCAGAACGTGCGTCCGCTCGCCGGCAGTTGCAGCGGCGGTTGCGGCGCTGGCCTGGTCGACGCGACGAAGACACTGCTCGCGCTCGGCGGTGGCGGCAACGTTGCGCCGACGGCGAACTTCACCTACAGCGTGAACGATCTGACCGTGGGCTTCAGCGATTCGTCCAGCGACAGCGATGGCAGCATCGCCTCGCGTGCCTGGGACTTCGGCGACGGCACCACGTCGACGCAGACCAGCCCGAGCAAGACCTACGCTGCGGCCGGCACCTATACGGTCAAGCTCAAGGTCACCGACGACGGCGGCCTGGACAACACGAAGACCGTATCGGTCACGGTGCCGAGCAATGGTGGTGGCAACGTGCTGCAGAACGGCGTGGCCAAGACGGGTCTGAGCGCCGCGGTCAACACCTCGCTCGATTTCACGCTCGACGTGCCGGCCGGCGCGAGCGGCCTGAAGTTCGTCACGAGTGGCGGCAGCGGCGACGTGGATGTCTACGCGAAGTTCGGCAGCGCGCCGACGACATCCAGCTACGACTGCAAGTCGGATACGCCGAATACCGCTGAGACCTGCACGATCACGACGGCTCAGGCGGGCACCTACCACGTCAGGCTCGTCGCGTACGGCGCGTTCTCGAACGTGAGCCTGACCGGCAGCTACACCATCGGCGGCGGTGGTTTCAGCAACACGGCGAACTACACGATTCCGGATCCGGGCACTGTCACGAGTCCGATAACCGTGTCGGGCCAGTCGGGCAATGCGTCGAGCCAGACCCGGATCACGGTCAACATCATGCATCCGTACCGCGGCGACGTGCAGCTGGATCTCATCGCGCCGAACGGGCAGAGCGTGCGCATCAAGAACTACGACAACGACAGCGGCGACGACATCCGCGCGACGTATACGGTGAACGCGTCAGCGGTCGCGAAGAATGGCCTGTGGCGCCTGCGCGTCACCGACGTCTACGCGACCGATGCCGGTTACCTCGACGACTGGAGCATCCAGTTCTGACGAGCAGCAAGTAGTGAAGATGAGTGGGAAAACAGTGGAATGGTCTCGCGATCTGCTCGTTTCTCACTCCTCCACACTCGCTGCGCTCCACACCGTACGCCCGCCACGCATCGCGGGGTACGGTTCCGCGGCCGCCGGACCCCACCCGGCGGCCGCGGATCTTGCGGCAGCGAGAGACGGGAAAAGAGTCTGCGAGATTGAGAAAACAATGAGCCGACAGGCGAGGCCGTCCCACTCATTTCTCACTCCTGTGCACTCGTTTCGTCGCGTGCGCTCCGCGCTGGCGTCGCAAATTCCCGGCGGTACGGGTAGTGTTCGCGCTCCGAGCCCGCCATCTCCGATCGCATGTCCGCCGATATCGCCGCGCTGCTGCAGACCATCGCCGACGAGGCTATCGCGCTGACCGATCAGGGCGCCGTCGCCGACTACATTCCGGCGCTCGCGAATGTTCCGCCGCGGCAGTTCGGCATCGCCGTCGCCACGGTCGACGGTGCGTTGCACCGCGCCGGCAGCGCCGACCAGGCGTTCTCGATCCAGAGCATCTCCAAGCTGTTCGCGCTGACCCTGGCGCTGCAGCGCGAAGGCGACGACCTGTGGCAACGTGTCGGGCGCGAACCCTCGGGCACGCCGTTCAATTCACTGGTGCTGCTCGAACGCGAAAGCGGTGTGCCGCGCAATCCGTTCGTCAACGCCGGCGCGCTCGTCATCACCGACGTGCTTTGCCATCGCTATCTGCAGCCCGAACGCGCGGTGCTGGAATTCGTGCACCGGCTGCTGGGCCGAACGAGCGTGGCGATCGACGCGCAGGTTGCGCGTTCCGAGCGTCTGCACAGCGACCGCAATGCCGCCATCGCCCATTTCATGCGCAGCTTCGGCAATCTCAGGCAGGAGGTCGCGGCGATACTCGATGCCTACTGCGCCCAATGCGCGATCGCGATGTCCTGTGCCGAACTCGCGCGCGCCGCGCTGTTCCTTGCCGCTGACGGCGTACAGCCCGGCGCCGCGCGCGTACTTCAGGCACCCGATGCGCGTCGCATCAACGCGCTGATGCTGACCTGCGGCGCCTACGACGCAGCCGGCGATTTTGCGTTCCGCATCGGCCTGCCGACCAAGACTGGCGTGGGCGGCGGCATCCTCGCGATCGTGCCTGGACGCATGAGCATCTGCGCCTGGTCGCCGCGCCTGGACGCCACCGGCAACTCGATCGCGGCCGCGGCGGCGATCGAGCGTTTCGCCGCGACGACGGGGTTGTCGATTTTTCGCTGACGGATCTTCGTGCCCTCTGCTCGGACTGCGCGGGGGAGAGGGCGTCAGAGCTTCAAACTATCCCCCTCAACACAAAATCCGCCTTGCGGTCCTCGCCGACCAGAAACACTGCGGTGCCGACTTTCGCGAAGCCTTGCTTTTCGTAGAAGCGGATCGCCTGCGGGGCTTCCTGCCAGACCAGCAGCCACAGCCAACGCCGGCCGCGTTCGCGGGCCGCGGCACGCACGGCGTCCATCAGCAGTGCCGCGCCGCCGCGGCCGTGGTGCGCCGGCGCGAAATAGAAGCGTCCGAGTTCGCACGCGTCGGCTTCGTCCACGCAGTCGGGCGTGGGCGTCGCGAAGCGCACCTGCGCATAGCCCGCCAACTCGCCGTCGCTCTGGGCAATCAGCGTGACGATGTCGGGATTCGCGATCTCCGCGGCCTGCTTTGCACGATCGAAGTTGGCCGCGACGAAGGCGCCCGTGTTCGCCGCGTCGCTGGCATGAGCATAGGCGGCGAGAAACCATTCGGCCATCAGCGGCGCCAGCGCGGCGGCGTCGGCCGCCTCGGCGCGGCGGATCTGCAGGGCTGCGGCTTTGCTCATGGCACGGCTCCGTGATTCGATTGAAACGCCGGTCAGGAATTCAATGGGCCGGCGCGGGCGCAGCGGCCTTTCCCAGCACGTTCAGGGTCATCGCTGCGGCCAGCGTCTCCTCGCCGAGGAATACCTGGGCGATATTTTCCCGCTGCAGCAGGCCTGCTTCCTCCTCGCTGTGCGAACGCACCACGACGTGGATCGCCGGGTTCAGCGCACGCGCGATTTCGGCCATGCGGCGCACATGGAACGTGTCGGGAATCGCGATGACGAGCACGCGTGCACGGGCGACGTGGGCCTGGATCAGCACGGCCGGTTCCGACGCGTCGCCAGCAACCGCATGCAGACCTTGCAGGCGTAGCTGTTCGACCCGTTCGCGGTTTTCGTCGGCGACGACGAGGCGCAGGCCGCGCTCGCGCAGCGCCGCGGCGATGCGCCTGCCGACGCGGCCGTAGCCGACCAGCAGCACATGGCCGGTCAGATAGTCCGAGCTCACGCTGTTCGGCAGTTCCGCGAGCGGATCGGCCGGGCGTTCGAGTTGGCGCGCCATACCCGAGCGCTTGCGGACCCAGGCCTGCGCCGGTTCGATCGCCTGGAACAGCAGCGGGTTGAGCGCGATCGAGATGATTGCGCCGGCGAGGATCAGGTTCTGGCCCTGCTGCGGCAGGATGTTCAGCGACACACCGAGCGCGGCGATGATGAAGGAGAACTCGCCGATCTGGGCCAGGCCGGCGGAGACGGTCAGCGCAGTGTTCAGCGGATAGCGCAGCAGCAGCACGAGCACGGAAGCGGCGAGGGTCTTGCCGAGCACGATCACACAGACCACCGCGGCCACCATCAGCGGCTGCTCGATCAGGATCTTCGGATCGAACAACATGCCGACGGAGACGAAGAACAGCACCGCGAACGCGTCGCGCAGCGGCAGTGATTCCTCGGCCGCGCGGTAGCTCAGTTCCGATTCGCGCAGCACCATGCCGGCGAGGAAGGCGCCGAGTGCGAACGACACATCGAACAGTGTGCCGGCGAGGAAGGCGATGCCGACGGCCGCGGCGATCACGCAGAGCGTGAACAGTTCGCGCGAACCCGTGCGCGCAACCTGCCACAGCAGCCACGGGAACAGCTTGCGTCCGCCGACCAGCATCAGCACGACGAAGGCGGCGACCTTGCCCAGCGTCAGCGTGACGCTGAGCCACAGTGGGCGCGCGGCCTCGGCCGCGTCGACGTGCGCGGGCGAGCTGTCGCCCGCCAGCGCCGGCAGCAGCACCAGCGCCAGCACCATGACCAGGTCTTCCACCACCAGCCAGCCCACGGCGATGCGGCCGTTGACCGATTCCACGAGGCCGCGGCTTTCCAGTGCGCGCAGCAGCACGACGGTGCTGGCGACCGACAGGGCGAGACCGAACACGATGCCGGCCGCGAACGGCCAGCCCCAGAACCAGGCCAGGCCCATGCCCATGGCGGTGGCCACGGCGATCTGCACCAGTGCGCCCGGCAGCGCGATGCGCTTGACCGACAGCAGGTCGTCGAGGGAGAAATGCAGGCCTACGCCGAACATCAGCAGCATGACGCCGATCTCGGCGAGTTGCTGGGCCAGGTGGACGTCGGCGACGAAGCCCGGCGTGGCCGGGCCGATGAGGATGCCGGCGATGAGGTAGCCGACGAGCGCCGGCAGCTTGAAAAAACGCACTGCGATGAAGCCGACGATCAGGGCGAGGCCGAGCGCGGCGGAAATGGTGGCGATCAGTTCTACGCTGTGGGGCATCGGTCACCGTGGTGTTGTACAGGGCGTTGCGGGAGATTTGCTCGCTCTCCCCCAAGCGCACTTGGGGGAGAGGGCCAAAGTCCATGCGTCGCTTTCGAAACGCGTTGAATCATCTTCCACAGCCCGCAACCCTACACCGCAACGCGTTACCGCTACGTCACACATCACACGTCAACGCAAACCGCTACTGCGCCACGCCGCGCACGTGCGTCTCGAACAGCTTGAGGATGCGCGCGTATTCGTCGCGCCAGGCCACGGCGTGGGTGAAGCCATGCCGCTCCAGCGGATACGGCGCGAGTTCGACGTTGTCTTTCTTCAAATCGATCAGGCGCTGGAACAGGCGTACCGAATCCTGGAAGAACACGTTGTCGTCGATCATGCCGTGGGCGATCAGCAGCGCGCCCTTGAGGCCGTCGGCGAACTCGATCGGCGAACTGCGGCGGTAGGCGATATCGTCCACTTCCGGCGTATTGAGAATATTGGACGTGTACTCGTGGTTGTACTGGGTCCAGTCGGTGACCGGGCGCAGCGCCGCGCCGGCCTTGAACACGTCGGGCGCCTGGAACATCGCGATCAGGGTCATGAAGCCGCCATAGGAGCCGCCGTACAGGCCGACGCGGCTCGCGTCGCCGTCGTGTTCCTTGACCAGCCAGTTGACGCCGTCGATGAGGTCCTCGAGTTCCGGTTTGCCCATGTGGCGGTAGATCGCCGTGCGCCAGTCCCGGCCATAGCCTTCGGACGCGCGGTAGTCGAGATCCAGGACGAGATAGCCGCGTTCGGTCAGCAGGTTGTGGAACATCTGCTCCCGGAAATAGTACGGGTAGGCCAGATGCGTGTTCTGCGTATAGCCGGCACCGTGCACGAACAGCACGATCGGGCGCTTGCCGCCGCTCGCCGCGGGCGTATAGAGCTTGCCCCAGATAGGTTCCTTGCCGTGCGAGGACGGCACCGGCACGATCTTGGGTTCCTGCCAGGTCAGCGCCTTGAATTCCGCCGTGCGCGTATCGGTGAGCTGGCGCGGGCTGCCGCCATCGGCCGGCAGCAGGCTGAGCTGCTGCGGCAGGTAGCTGGCCGAATGCGCGACGAGCAACTGCTTGCCGTCGGGTGAAACGCTGAAGTCTTCCACGCCCTTGAGGCGGGTCAGGCGCGTCGTCTGTCCGCCGGCCACCGGCACGCGGTAGACGTCGTAGCTGTAGGGCGCTTCGGCGTTGCTCTTGAGGTAGAACCAGGCGCCGTCGGGCGAGAGCTGCGGCGCGGAGACTTCGAAGCGGCCCTGCACGATCGCCTTGGCCTTGTCGCTGTCGCGCCGGGTATGCAAAGCGGAAAAGCCGGATTCCTCGGACACATACCACAGGGTGCGATTGTCCGGCAGCCAGCCGTACTCGTTGAAGTTCCAGTTGATCCAGGCCGGGTCGGTCAGCCGATGGCGTGACGTGAGCACGGGCTTTTCTGTATTCGCGACCGTCGCGATCCAGCGGTCCTTGTTGTCGGTCGCGCGCAGCATCACCGCGGCCTGGCTGCCGTCGCGCGTGAACTGGATCGCGTTGACGCCGATCGTGCGCGTGGCCGTCTCGGGCTTTGCTGCATTCTTCCTGTCGCCGGTCTTTTTCTTCGTCGCGTCCTTGGCCGATTTTTCCGCATCGCCAGTTTCGGCCGTGGTTTCCTTGGGCCTGGCCTTCTCGTTCTCGGCGCGTACGGCGGCGAGCGGGTCGTCGCTGCTGCCGGGCAGCGCGGCGAAGTCGAGCCGGGTCGCGCTGCCGCTGGCCAGGTCGACGCGCCACAGTGTCTCGGGGGCCGGGTTGCCGCGACCGACGCGCGTGCGTACGTCCTCGACTTCCTCGTAGCCCGATTCGGTCACGTACATCGGCATCTTGCCGGCGCGGCCGCCGTCGAAGCTCTTGGGCGTGGTGACGACGAGCAGCCAGCGACCATCCGGTGACAGCACGCTCGCGGGTGTGATCAGCACGTCGTCACCGAGATAGACCGGCTCGGCCGCACGGCTCGCATCGGCCTTGCGCAGTTCCTCGGCGCGCGCCTTCAGCGCTTCCTTGTTGTCGTGGTCCTGCTTGAGCGTACCGATCAGGCGCAGCTGCAGCTTCTCGAAGTCGCCGGGCTTCTTGTCCTTCGGATTCTTTTCCGCCTTGAGCACGGCGAGCGGGTAGTTGACGCCGCCGGCGAACGCGTAGCCGTACCAGTCGTTGCCGCGGCGGTAGTGCAGGCTGGCCTGGTCGGCGGAGAACTGCGGCGAGCTTTCGTCCTCGCTGCTGCGCGTGACCTGTATCAGCCGGTTGCTGCCCAGTTCGCGCACGAACACGTCGCCGTTGCGGATGAACGCCGCACGCTGGCGCGCCGTGTCGTAGACCGCGTCCTTGCCATCGATGCTGGCCAGCTCGGCCGGGCTCAGCACGCTGTCCTTGCCGTCGGATACGCCGATGCGGTGGACGTCGCGCACGGCCGAGCCGGAGCGCTTGAGCGAGTAATGGACCGCGCTGCCGTCCGCGGACCAGTACGGCGATTCGACCGGCGCGCCGATCCAGTCGGGCTCGGCCATGATCTGGTCGAGGGTGAGCGCCGCCTGGGTCGGCAGGGCGACGAAGCTGACGAGGACGGCGACGGCGGCACTGAGCCTGGCTGACATGGGCGACTCCGGGACGGGATCGCCCGAGGATAGCGAAGCTGCGCGCGCTTGAGCCGTGGCAATGGTCATTGTGGGGGAATGGGGAATGGGGAATGGGGAATCGTTAGAGAACCTCTGAACAAGCCGATATTTTCTTTTGATTCCGGAGCCCCCTTGAGTCAAGGGGGCGGCCAAATGCCTGCGCAGCAGGCGTTTGGCGGGGTTGTGGAGATCTGGTACTGAACACAAGAGCGGTAGTACCAGGACTTGGTGGAGTCGGGGACTGGCGCGGTAGCGATGAAGCTCCGTTTCCAGTC